>NZ_JBEPAL010000010.1:0-219597 GCF_040298625.1 Streptomyces sp. NPDC001532 | reverse complement strand
CCCCGGCCGCCCCGCCGACGGCCCCCGCCCGGCCCAGGCGCCGCCCGGCGGCCAGTACCATATCGCTGCGCGATATGCAAGCGAACCACCGCGCTGCGCGCGGTGGTTGCGCTCCCGCTCCGCGGGAGCGTTGGAGGGATGCTGCGCATCCCTCCAACCAGACTGCTGCGCAGTCTGGTTGACGCTTCGTTCGCTGCGCTCCCGGAGCGGCGGGACTTCGTCCCGCTATCGGGCTTCCGCTTTGCTCCAGCCCGGGCCGGCGGGTCCGCTGCGCTCCCCCGCCTGGCGGTCCTTCCGGCTCCGCCTCCAGGGCTGTTGCGGCCCGCTAGCGCGAGCCGGGCTGGCTGCAGGGGGCAGCAACCTTGCTCGGACCGGCCCTGCAGGACTGATGACGAACTGTCACGAGGCCTGCAGGGCCGGAGGTCAACGTCTCCGGGCCAAGCCAGTACCGACTCCGGCCACATGTAGTGCCAGCGCCATCAGACCCAGCAGCATGACGTTTGTCGAGGAGAACACATCATTCGTGCTGAGGTCGGCCGCATTGATCAAGAACGCTACGAAGAACAAGACTGCCGCGACTATGCCGAGCATGAACACGCTCCTCTCGTAGGGGTGAAGCCCGTATGCCCCGCCTCCGCCCCCACAGACATGGACGGGGGCGCAGCTCGCGCTTCGCGTTGTCCGAAGCCGGTGGCGAGAAGAGGCCGCGAAGCTGCCAGGAGGAGGGCGCGCACGGCATGCGTACCGGCTGGTCCGGGGTCACCCTTGGTCTCGCGCCCCGGTCCGTCCCTCGAAATCACGTCGCACTCCCGCACCTTGGTCTTCCACCAGACCCGCCTCGTCAGGAAGGTCCAAAATGGTGCCGCAGCCCTTGCACAGCCTCCCGTCTTCGGCCGGCGTACCGCATGCTTTGCAGAACCGGTTACCCATCTCGCCTTCAGTCTTCTGTGTCATGACGCTCCAAGGTAGGCAGGCAATGAAAAGAACGGAGTACCCATCTGCTCGGCGCTGATTCGCCAGTGTTGATGCACGATTGCGGAGGAGAGATGCTTCGTTTTTGTAGTGCGATAGACTCTGGAATCAGATGGGTCCATGTCTACAGGCATCAGGAGCTCTCTGCGTGTGATCTTCCGTTCTGGATCAGGAATGTAGATCCGGGATCTCGGCGCAGAGGCCTCGGTCCGCCTTGTGGGGCCTGCAGGGGCGTTCTGGCGTCATGCGGGGTGCAGCCCTTCGTCCAGCTTGCATGAGAAGGCAGACCGGATTGGTGATGAAGAAACTCCGTCCCCACCAGCGGGAAGCCGTGGACGCGGTACTCCAGGCACTCGAATTGCCTGCAAGATCTACTGTGCCCGAGCGGGGGCTCCGCACTCAGGTGATCATGGCGACCGGATCGGGCAAGAGCCTCGTCGCTGTCCGCAGTGCGGAGGAACTACACGCGGGTCGGGTGCTCGTCCTCGTGCCCTCGCTGGACCTGCTCGCCCAGACCGAGGCCGCGTGGCGCGAGGGGGGCCGCACAGGCCCGATGATCGGGGTCTCGTCCCTGCGCGGTGGGGAGGCTTCCTTCCCTAACACCACGGACGTGGGCGAGCTGGTCGACTGGGTGCGACCGCTCGACAAGGTCACCGTGTTCGCCACCTACGCCTCGCTCGGGCTCGGCACGCTGGAACGCGCGCACGCCGCCGGCCTTCCGGGATGGTCGCTGATCGTCGTGGACGAGGCACACCGGGTTTCGGGCCGGATCGGGAAGCCGTGGGCGGTCGTCCACGACAACACCCGCATCCCCGCCCTGCGACGCCTCTACATGACCGCCACACCCCGGCTGTGGCAGCTGGACGAGGACTCCGAGCAGGGCGCGCCGGGCGAGCTGGTGGCCTCGATGGAAGACGACCCGGATGGGCCGTTCGGCAGCAGGGCGTTCACGTTGACGCTGTCGGAGGCCATCGACCGCGGGATCTGTGCCCCCTACCAGGTGGTGTGCGCGGACATCACCGACACCCAACTCCAGGCCGCCCAGCTGCTCGGTGAGGACGCACGGTCCGAGCAGGTCCGCGGGGCCCGGCTCGCCGCCCTGCAGACCGCCCTGGTGAAGGCATCGGCCGAAGAAGGCTTCCGCCGCACGCTGGTCTTCCACCACGTCGTGAAGGAGGCCGAGGCTTTCGCGGCCGGCCTTGGCGACGTCGCCAAGCGGCTGCACGCCACCGACCCCAAGCTGTACCCAAGGACCATCTGGGCCAACTGGCTGTGCGGCGAGCACAAGCCGCTCCACCGGCGCCGCATCCTGGACGAGTTCTCCAGAGGAATCGCCGCTGACGGCACCGTGGTGGAGAAGACGTTCCTCGGGTCCGTTCGCGTGCTCGGCGAAGGCGTCGATACATCCCACTGTGACTCCGTGTACTTCGCCGACGTACGCGGCTCCATGCCCGACCTCGTCCAGGCCGTCGGCCGCGCCCTGCGCATGCAACCCGGCGAAGGCAAGACCGCCTCCCTCGTCGTGCCCGTCCTGCTCGGGCCCGGAGAGAGCGCCGACAACATGCTCACCAGCCGGGCGTACGGCGGACTGGCCAGGCTTTTGGAAGCGCTCAGAGCACACGACACCCGCATCGTGGAGGCATTGGCCGAGCCGCAGGCGCAGAGCCGTGTCACGGGTGTTCAGAGCCGCAGCGGGGTGGAAGGTGAGGAAGCCGAGAGCGACCGAAGCGACCGGCTGTCGGTGCCGGCCCGGGAGCTGCTGAAGTTCAGCACGCCGCGTGACCCTACGCAGCTGGCGGCGTTCATCAACCTGCGGGTTCTCAACCCCGAACACCAGCACTGGCGGCGCGGCATTGAAGCCGCCATCATCTACAACCGGCTCCACGGCGACCTGAAAGTGCCGTTCACCTACCGCGTCCCCGAGCGCGGGAACCAGGAGGCGGAACCCGAGGGGTGGCCAGCCTCGCTCGCCGGATTTCCACTTGGGCAGTGGATCGCCGACAACCGGCGCTTCTACGCCCGCAGGGACATGGACGTCGACCGCATCGCACAGCTGGAGAAGCTGGGCATGGTGTGGTCGCACTTCGACGTCGCATGGGAAGAAGGACTCGCAGCGGCACGCGGGTGGGCAGCCGAGGCGGGCCACCTCCTGGCCCCGCTGGACGCCACGTTCCAGGGGTACCGGGTGGGCATCTGGCTGAAGAACGCGCGCGCCGCCGCCCGGAGGGCTACGGAGATCGAGCAGCGGCGTGCCGAGGGCCTGCCCGTTCCGTCGTCGGCTGGCGCACTGTCGGAGGAACGACGCGAGCAGCTCGAGGACATCGACCCGTCCTGGTGCCCCACCTGGCCCGTGGAATGGCAACGCGCCTTCCACCTCACCCGACAGCACCTAGAAGCCGGCGGCACGCTGCCCATGTTGCCGGGCGAGTGCGTACACCAGGGCGAAGACCTTGGGCGATGGGTGCGCTCGGTCCGGCTGGGCTGGGACAAGCTGACGACCGTGCAGCAGTGGATGTGCGAACACATCCTCGGCATCCAACCCGCCACCGA
This sequence comes from Streptomyces sp. NPDC001532, assembly GCF_040298625.1. NCBI lineage: Bacteria > Bacillati > Actinomycetota > Actinomycetes > Kitasatosporales > Streptomycetaceae > Streptomyces > Streptomyces sp. NPDC001532. The sequence continues at coordinate 216,075 of NZ_JBEPAL010000010.1, read as the reverse complement.
GCACGAGAAACCCAAACCGCGGACCCGCCAAGCCGACAAATGGGCCATGAATTACGCCGCCGCCCGCCAGTACTACCAGCGCGAAGGACACCTGAAGGTGCCCAGAAAACACATCGAGACGATCGTCGTCGGCGATGGGGACGGCGAGGACCAGGAGGAGCGGGAGCTCCGGCTCGGGGCGTGGGTCGGCAACCAGCGCAGCAGGGCCACGACACTCTCCCCCGAGCGCATCGAGCAGCTCTCCCACATCGGCATGCGCTGGACATGATTCCGTCCTGGGTCAGCGGTGCTGCCGTGATCGCTCACCGAAGGTTTTCGTCACGGATCATCCTGCGGAGGCTGGTGCGGGCGGCGGTCAGGTCGTCTTCGAGGGCGGTGATGCGGGCGCGGCATGTGACGTTCTCTGCGGAGGCCTCCTGGAGCTGGCGGGTGAGGTCCTGATTCCGGGCGGTCAGTTCGTCTGCTCTGGTCGCTGCGTCAGCGGCGTGGATGGCATCGAGCTGATAGCCGAGTTGGTGACGCAGGGCTGCCTGGAGCCGGTCGCGCTCGTCGCGGAGGTCCTTGATTTCTTGCCGGGCGATTTCGAGTTCGGTGCGCAGGCTGAGCGCGGAGGGCGGGCTTGCCGTGGCAGCAGATGGTGGGGGGCTGTGGGCTTGGCGTAGTTGGGCTGCCTCGATGTGCTCACGTACGCCGGAGGCGTAGGTGAGCCAGGTGGAGACTCGGGCGGCGCGGGCGACTGCGGCGAAGGTGAGCGGCTTTCCCTGTTTCTCGAGTGTGGCGAGGACGGTGAGGACACGGGCTCGCTTGTCGAGGCTGTGACGGCGTCTGGCTTCGGCGAGGGGGGCGGAGTTGCCGCGGGGGTTCATCGCGGGTCTTTCGGCCGGGCGGTGGTGAGGGGCAGGAGGGTGTGGTTGTCGCCTGCTCGTGCTTTTCGCAGCACGGTGCTGGCTTCTTCGATCTGGGCGCGTTCGGAAGCGGGGAGGGATGCCAGGTGTGTGTTCATGCGGTCGATGACGCGCTGGTAGGCGGTGATTTGTGCGGTGAGGGCGGTGGTGATGAACTCGGCTGCGCCAATGGCGAGTGCGGTTTCGCGGTCTGCTCGTAGTTCGTTGATGTGCTGTTCGATGGCGGGCAGGTAGGAGGGGTCGGGGCGGTAGAAGCCGCAGCCGGCGCACTGGAAGCGGATGGGACAGGCCTGGCCTCCGGCTTTGACGTTTGACGGCTCGGTGCAGCCGCCGTAGGGAACGGCGACGGAGCGCATCTCGTAGGCAGTGCTCGAGCTGGGGCTGGGATGGCCGTGTTGGTCGAGGACATGTGCACTGAGTTTGGCCACGGCTTCGCTCTTCCGCTTGAGGGAGACGGTGTAGTAGCGCTGCGTCATGGCGATGGATTTGTGGTCCATCAGCTCGCGCAGCACATCGACGGGGGTGCCGGCGTCTGCGTGGCGCTGTGCGTAGGAGTGGCGGAAGGCGTAGGGGTAGATCAGAGACCGGTCGAAGAGCAGGCGTTGTCCTCTTGAGTCGGTGCCCTCGGCGTGAAGCGGGGGCAGGGCGTCTGCCCAGAGCCTGAGGGCGTCGCTGAGGTAGTTGCTGGAGATGTGGGGGGCGTCGCTCAGGGGGGTGAGGGATGGAAAGAGGTATCGGTCTCCTTTGGCGGGGAGGTGCAGCTGGTCACGGCAGGCTTGCCAAGTTCGGATGGCGTCGGCAGTGGAGGTTGTGATCGGCAGACGCCGGCGGTGGCGTTTCCTCTTGTGGTTGTCCCAGATCAAGGTGGGCTGGCCATTGTGGGTTTCCAGGCAGTCACGGGCCAGGGAGACGATCTCGAGCGGGCGGCGCCCGGTGTCGCGCAGGACGGTGTACATCGTGCGGTACAGCAGCTGCCGGGCGTCTGGGGCGATGTCGCGGCAGCCGTAGGTGTTTCCGGTGCCCAGGGTGTCGAGGTGGGCGTCCAGTTGCCGGATGACGGACTCGGGGATGGCCTTGCCGATGAAGTCCTCATTGGGTTCTTCCACGGAGATGACGTGCTCGACGGGCACGCGGGTGAAGGTGCCGGCCAGGTCATCGAGGGTGCCGCAGCGACGGCCGTAGGCGATGAGCTGGAAGAACATCCCCAGCAGGCTGCGTCGGAAGGAGGAGGAGTAGGGGGTACCGTCTCGTTTGCGTGCGGCACGGAAAGCGTCGACGGCCAAGGTGGCATCGGCGAACGTGAGGGCGGCGGGATCGTCGCCGGCGTCGGCACGCTGGGCGAGAGCCGTGGAGGCGATGGTCGTCGCGTGGAACGTGCGCTTGAAGTCTTCCGTGGTGGGTCGGGCGGTGGTCACCCAATGACGCAGCGCCTGGCGCAGCCAGGACTGGCGGACTGTGCGGAGATCGACACGGCCGGGCAGATGCCGGCGCTTGCCGGAGGCGCTGTGGCGCAGCCCGAGGACGCGCAGATCGATAACGTCCTGGTCGATGAGGGTGATCCCGGAGAACTCGCTGTATCCGGCGCGGGCGGCGGACTGCAGGTTCTCCAATGTGCGGACGGCAGACTGATGCGGCTTGGTGAGCCGGGCCGCGTTGGTGGCGTCCAGAAGGGTGTCGGCCGTGGTGAGGTGGCTGATCACGCCGCGGATCCAGTGAGGTTCCAGGGCCCGTACCCACTGGTCCATCTGCTGCACGGCGTACAGCACTTCACAGCGCAGCAGCTCGGGCAACGGGGCGAGATGGAACTGGTGCGCCAGCAGATACAGCGGCTGCCCCGGCGCCCACTGGGCAACAGACATGGGAGCGGTACTGGAACGGCAGTCTGCCCTCCAGGCACGCCAATGATAATTGCACAGCCCGCGGGAATTCATGGATGCGCCGACACAGTCGGTGACCATGCAGACGGGCACGTCAGCGAAGGGCATAGCGCGCTCACGGAGCCAGCGTTCGAACGTACCCCTTGCCTTGTGGTACTTGCGGGAGTTGTGGTGGGCAGCGCACAGGCCTCCCGACACCTGGGGCCGTACGCACCGCGCGCCATCACGGGTGAGCGTGCACGGGCCTACGACCGCCAGAGGCAGGGATTTGGAGCGCGCGGGAGTGAAGGTAGCGGCGAACTCTTCCCGCGGCAGGCCGCTCTTTCTGCGCTGGTCTGAGCAGTACGTACAGAACGTCTCCTGAGCACGCACGATCACGTCGCAGCGGCGGGTGCGGCACCGGGAGGACGAGGTGCGCGGGTTGTCGAGGTCTCCGGTGAACAGCCATCTGACGCTGTCCCACTCCCCCGGCCGCCACGCGGGATCGATGTGGGCACGCAGCCACCTCTCCCACGACTTCTTCGTGCCCCTCGTCGGCGCCTCCAGTGCGGTCACGGGCGCGGTAGCGGTGCTCACTGGTTCTCCCGCCATGACTGGGCCCGGTCGACAGCCGCCCGGGTCTCGGACTCATCGACGTGGCGGTAGCGGTCCATGGACAGCGGCGAGGCGTGGCCCAGAAGCTTTTGGACCACGTCCCGGTCCACTCCCTCGCGCAGCCAGTGGGTGGCCGCGGAGTGGCGCAGCATGTGCGGCCGTGCCGGATGCCCGGCGCGGCGGGCCAGACGGTCGAAGACGTTCTTGGCGTTCGGGTAGGTCATGGCACGGCCCAGCGGCGGGCGGAAGAGGTTCACAAACACCATGCCTGTGTCGGCCGCCTGGGCCACCGGGTTCCGTTCGTGCTGGTAGTCGGTGTAGAGGGAGACGATGTCGGGGGTGACGGGGAGGCAGCGGGAGTGTCTGGACTTGGCCAGGGCCCCATTCGGGTTGTCGGTGCGGCGGCGCACATGAAGATGCGGGCCCTCCACGGGGCAGCCAAGGGAACGTGACGAGGCCAGGAAATGCAGATCTTCCTGGCGCAGGCCCAGGGCCTCCCCGATCCGCAGGCCGGTCGCGGCGAGCAGCGCGATGAGGAAACGGTCCCGCGCCCGGGGCGTATCCGCGATCATGCGGCGGATCTGCTGCGGGGACAGGTCCTCGTGTCCGGGTTCGCTGACCTGGAAACGGAAGGCCGATACCTGAACCTGGCGCCACTGGCCGCGCTCGCCGGCGTCGTAACCGGCCGGCAAGAACCGCAGGAACTTCGGCTCCGACAGCAAGCCGGCCGTCTGCGCGGGGACCCAGCCGTGCAGTGCGCCGAAGCGTAAGAAGTCCGCAACCGCCGTCATCACCGCGTTCGCCGTGCCCTGCGAACGGTAGCGGGGCGCAGCCGTTGCCGGGGAGCGGCGGCTGCGGGCCGGCAGCGGCGAGGTGACCAGCCACTGCTGCAGCCCGGACAGAGCCATGAAACTCGGACGTGACCACTCGATACGGCGCTCGGCGCAGTAGTTCAGATAGAGGGCGAGACGGCCCGCGTAGACCCGTTCCGTGTTCGGTGAGCGGCCCTTGCTGCGCAACCCGGCTAAAAACGCACACGCCTCGACATGCAGGTCGTAGGTGCGTGTGTCGGCCACCACCCACCGCTCCACACCCGTCGACGGAGATATCGAACGCTCAGCCACAAAGCTCTGCTCCACCCACCAAACACAACCAACCCCACCCCCAGCCAGCACCGCTTCCCGAAACAGACCACACGACCAGGTGGGAACCACACCGAACACACCACGCAAGTCCGTGCACCTATGGATAATCGGCGCCCCTGCAGCCGACGTCTTGGCGCCGGTCAGGTACGCGTCGGCGCGGCCAGGGCAGGTCGGCGTGGACTGAAGGGACCAGGGGCCACCACGCTCCCCGCTGCCGCTCAGCACCCGGCAATCTGTGGTGTCGCGTCATAATGCTGGCGACAGCAGGGGGGCAAATGGATCCGTCGTTTTCCAAGCAGTTCGACGTGCAGGCAGTCCTGGAGGACGGGAAGCGTCCTGTCCAGTTCGGGACGAACGTGCTGGCAGGTCTCATCGAGGGGATTGACGAGTTCCGGCGTGATCTGGAACAGCAGCGGCGGTCGAGAAGCCTGGGGCCTGCGATGCTCGGGGCCTTTTTGTGGGTGGACGATGCCGAGCTGCTGCAGCGCATCGCCGAGTTCCCCGCCGCGTGCGTGGTGGTGAGCAAGCAGCCACGGGGCAAGTACCACGCAGAGCGGTTGCGGAAGGTCGCCGAGGCTGTGAAAGACGCGGCTGGCCTCCCAACCTGGGCTTTCTCCGAACTGGAGGAGCTGCGCTTCCACCAGGACGGCAAGGCACCAGTGCTGGGCCCTGGCTCGCCGCAGGAACGCGTCCGGCTCCCGGCACTACGCACCCTGGGCTATCGCAAGGCCGGAAACCATCTCGTCCCGATACTCCACACCAAGATGCTGTTGCTAGGTGAGCTGTGGTGGCATGACGAGGACGCTCTGGGAGGCGTGGCAGATGTCACCGGCTTCACGCCGCACCGACTGTGGCTAGGCAGCGCCAACGGCACGGGGAGCTCCCGCCGCAGCTTGGAGTTCGGGCTGTGGCTGGATGATCCCGGCCTGCTGAAGGCCGCGCGACGGTTCCTGGTCGAGGTGCTGGCCCAGTCCGAGAACCTGGACCCCGACAGCAACGACCTGACACCTGACCTGGTGGTGCCGGATTACGACGATGAGGCCATGTGGGAAGCCATGACCGCGCTCGCCGATTATGACGCCGACGAGGACAACGGCAGCAAAGACGACGCATGAGCAGCGCAGGCCAGGGCGGCGGGGAGCAGGCTAGGGAAGTGCCGGGGCAGCCGCCCTTGACGGTCACGGCGCCTTTGCTGCTTCGTACGCATGAGCTGTCTTGGGAGGCTCTGGAGCATCTCGTGGTGGCATTGGCGGTCCAGGCCGACCATGCTCTGGAGTCCCGACCTTTCGGGCGTGGTGGCCAGGCCCAGGACGGGGTCGACGTGGTCGCCTTCTTCACCTCCCAGCCACCTGCGGTGTATCAGGCCAAGAGGTACGAGAAGTTCACCGCTGCCGATCTCCGCAAGGCAGTGGCTGCATATGCCGATGGAAGCCGACCCTTCGATGCTCACCGTCTGGTGATCGTCACCACGGCGGACGTTCGCGACACAAAGGTCGACCTGGAGCTGACGCAGCTACGCGAACAGCACCAGGATCTGGTCGTTGACCTGTGGGGCCGGCAGCAGTTGTCCGACATGCTGTTTGTGCTGCCGGACCTGGTACGACGGTTCTTCGGCGAGGACACGATGCGAGTCTTCTGCCGTCCCATGCTCGACCGGGAGATGCAGGCCGACATCCGCGACGTGTCCAAGGGGCAGGCGCTGGAGGATTACCTAGCCCACTTCGGTTCGTACCTGAGCGAGGGGTTACATGGCCTGGTTGGGCTGACGCTGGAAGAGCAAAACGGGGCAGAAGGTGTGCTGTCAACGGAGTTGGCAGCCTGGCTGCGGCCCGGGCGTCACGTCCAGGTGGTCGGCAGCTCGGGCACGGGCAAGAGCCATACCCTGGCTCACACCGCCCTGGGGTTGGCGCAGGTCGGCTGGCTGCCCATCCTGCTGCGAGCGGGCGTATACGAAGGACGGCTGGAGGACAGCCTCGACGAGAGCGTGGCCCCGTTCACCTCGCAATCCGCGGACCGCCTGGTGGGGGCCGCTCGGTTGGAGGGGCTTCCGGTCGTCTTGCTCGTGGATGCGATCAACGAATGTCCCAGCCGGTTTCAGGATCGGCTGATGCTGCAGCTCAGTTCGTGGTGTCGCCGCGCCGAGGCCACTTTGGTGTCCACCAGCCACGAGTTCGTCAACGTGCCCGCAGTGATCGGCGGTGCACAGCTGAGGACGGTCGATCCAACCTCACAGCAGCGCGCGGCGCTATTGCGGTGCTACGGGGTAGGTCCTCAACAGGAAGAAGTCGTCGAGGAAGAGTGCAAAGCGTTCGAAACCGCCTTCGAGCTGTCGATGGCAGCGCAGCTGACACGGCGCCTACCGATAGGCGCGGGACGCGCTGCCCTCTTGGACGCCTACCTGGGTGAACAGCTGCAGCGGGCGTCGCAGCCGACGGCTCTGCGGCAGGTGCTGCACCGCTGGGCGATGCTGATGGACGAGCGGCTGGCGGGATGGTTGCCGCTGGCAGAAGCCCAGCGCAGCGCCGCCCAGGTACTGGTTGCGCTCGGTGGCGCGGTGGGCGTGGTGGACGAGGCGTTGAGATCGCCTGTGGTGCAGGTTCGCCATCGGCGGGTCGAGTTCCGGCATGAGTGGTACGCCCAGCTGCTCGCCGCCGAAGCCCTGATGTGGTCCCGTGAGAGCGCTATGGAGCTGGCCGGTGAGCTGCGGCGACCGCATCGCCGCGAGCTGGCAGTCTGGGCCGTTGCACTGCTCAGCGACCCGGACGAAGTACGCAGCCTGCTGCAGGCACTGCCCGACACAGAGGTGCTCATCGAAGCGCTGTGCGGGCGATTGGGACCGGTGGCCGACGGCGTCGCATTGGCAGAGGCCCAGCGCTGCCTGGAAGAGGCAGTCGAGGCAATGGCCGCCAGCAGGGTCGAATGCACTTCCGACTTCAGGTACGCCATTGAGCCGAGCCGCTGCTGGAGCGAGTACGAGCAGGCGGTGTTCACGGCCCTCGGCACCACCGCCCGCGACGGGCGGCTGTTGGGGGCGCTGGCCCAGCTCATGCGCGAGAATGACCAGGCCTTCCGACGCGGCACGGGATGGATCCCATCGCGCTCTCGCGTAGCTGGGCTGATTGCTGAGGCTTTGAACGGGCCAATCGCGTCGAAGGGCGGTACACGGCTGCCTGCGGCGGTGATCACGCATGCGCTCCGGCTGGCGTGGCCGAGGCGAGGGCACAACCGGCATCAGTCGGCAGGAGCAGCCGATCTCCAGAGATGGGCCGCTTCGCTGGAGGCCGACGACATCGGGCTGGCCATGCTGCTGTGCCTCCTCCTGCGCTGGACAGACGACAGCGAAGTAGCTGCACTGGCGCCAGCGCTGTTCAGCCACGCGTGGGCCACCAAGGCCAGCCAACTGCGGTTCGCAGGCCTCGACCTGCTCACCTCCATCCGCACCACCGTGGACGAGGTCACCGAGACCCGAGTCATCGAGCTGCTGAACGACGTGCACACGGACAGCGTGTGGGTTTCCACGATGCTCGTCGACGCCTTACACGTCTACGGTCAGCTCACTTCGCCCTACGTCGTTGACGACATCACCGCGGAGATCTCTTCTCTCCTTGCCAGTCCCAAGCAGCCCAACGCCCATTCCCGTGCTCAAAGAATCGTGGAGAGCCAGTTCGAGGAAGTGATCTCTGCGCCGTTTATCGAGGCAATCGATGCTCTTGAGCCGGCCGCACGCCGCACGCTGCTTATCCTCGCAGTGCGGGAAGGGGACGCCAGCCTGTTCACAGACGTTGTCCTCAAGGAGCTCATACGCGCGAAGGACCCGGCCGCACTGCCAGCTTTCCGCTACTGGGCGTCACATATGAACGTGCCCGATCCATTCCGCCAGAATGCGATCAGTTGCCACTTGCTCGGCATCGAAGGCTGCGCCGCACACCTGGAGATCCCTCCCCCGATGCTGGGCAGCCGCAAAGGCGCCGACGCAGAAGCATGGCGCTGCTACGGGCAGATCTTGTTCTGGCTTCACCGCCCGAACCTCAACTCAGATGACCGATACGCACGCTGCATACCGCTGTGGGAGCAGCTCACCACCTCTCTCCTGGACGCCGCCGTTGACCCGCTCCAGCAGTTTCAGTCTGTTGCCATGTTCGCCCAAGACATCCGTACGAGTGCGCTCGGCCTCATCGTCGATTCCTTCCCCGGCCACATCCGCACCGTTCTGCACCATGGTCTGAGCGCCCCGGAGCATCTCACCTCGCTCTTCCCGCACCCCCAGCCCGACGACCGCACCGCCACCGTACTGCGCCTACTCGCTCGCGTAGGAGATCATTCCTCCCTCCAACTGCTCGCCCTCTACCGCGACCACCCTGGCCTCGGCGGTACAGCCGCAGACACCATTCGACGTCTCAACAACCGCACTACTGAAAGCTAATTGCACAGCGTCGACAATGGGAGCCACTACCGCCTGCTGGGGCAAGCAGAGCAAAGGTCCCTCGCACTCCCCACCTATAGATAATCGATCTGCAAGCGCAAGAGAGAGAAGAGCCGGAGGCAGGAGAGGTCATGAACCCTTTGGGTAGGGCACGGAGCAGCCTTGACTAGCGCTTTTCTCGATCTTCACTCGTTCGTCCGCCCGCCGAGGCTGCTCGTCATCGCGCCTCAGGACACCGACTGGATCCGCTGTTCAGCTGCTGCACTCGGTGCACTCAGCCAAGTCTGGGGTGGCTGTGCCAGCACGACACTGCCCGTCGGCACCGTCGGGCATCCTGCACTCAGGGCTGTCCTGGACAAACTCCAGCCTGATCACATCGTCGCGTACCAGCCCACGGGCGCCACTATTGACGCCCTCTTCCCAGGGGCCATCGAACGAGTTCTGGCCAGGCAAGGCATTGATGCCAGCTCCCATGCTCACGGCGTTGAAGAACTCCGCACCCACTACTGGCCAACCCTCGATGACGCACAGGTCAAAGAAGCCGTTGCCCGGCTGCGCAGCCGGTACGGAGTTAACAGGATTGACCGCGAGAACCACGTTCAATGCGCTTCAATCTCGGACGATGCGGCACAATCACTGCTGACATCGCTCTCTGCTGTGACGGACCAACCCAGTTGGGGCGTTCCGCTCCTACAGGTCGGTTCCCCTGCTGCCCTGTCCTTCGCCATACAGGTCGGTGTAGAGCAAGTGGGGGGAGAACCCAGCGAGGACAGCGCTGCTCACAGCGAAGCCGAATGGCGCAGGGCCACTGTGGCTGGCGAGAAGGCCCTCCTGCGTCCCGACCTTCCCGAGAGCGTCACGCCTTTGCTAAATCCGGCTACCGGCTTGTGCATCCGGATCAGCAGAGGCCGATACCAGGAGACGCCCGTCATCGTTCTGGGCGACCAGCCGGAAGATTTCGCTCTCGCGCAACTCAGCCACCAAGTGCACGGGAGCACCGTCTGGCTGCCCTGGGACGAGCTGCACTGGCATCAGGTGTCTGCAGTGCAGCAACGCCTCGGCGGCCATCTACAGGACAGTGTCAGGGTGACCAGCGCCTCGTTGGCACCTGATGCTCTGCGGGCGCGGATGGACGCCTGCTGGGACAGCCGTGGCTGGGTGATGAATGATCCGGCGGAAGAGCACCGCCCCTACGAAATCACTGCCCCGGCAGACTTGTCGACGCCGGGACGGTCACTCGTCGTTCTCAGCAGTGCGTGGGACCAGCCCAAGCCTATTCCGGTGGAAGAGTCACAGGATGGCTCACTGACCGCATCCCTGAGGATGCAGCCTGAGGTGCCCGCAGGGCTGAACTCGGCACGCCACCGCTGGCAGGTCTGCCTCACGGCGCCGCATCCTCTGCCGCCCCACCGCTGCCTCTTCGCCAAGGCCCTGCTGGCACCGAAGCAGAACGAATATGAGACGTTCGTCCGCACAGCCGACGGCGGCATTACGTACTGGTCGCACCGGTGGGACTTCGTACCCGCCGGCGCTTCGCTCGCCGGCAGTCTCGCAGGCCCGCGGCTGTCCTGGCCCTCGCTCACCGCGATCCTGTCGACAGCCGCAGAACCGCACCTGGTCCAGCCGAGCCCTGCCGGTAAACGCGCCCGAGTTGCCCGGAGGCTGCTGGGCTCGCGCACGGAACTGGAGGACATGGCGGCAACCGAGCGCTGGGAGCTGCTTCGCCATTGGCTTCCGGGCCCCGAGCGGGAAACCCTGCCAGAGCACGGCTGGTGGGAGCTGAAGACCGGGGCAGTCCTTTCCTGGACAGGCATCGCTGCCTGCCAGGCTCCCGCATGGTCCCTGGAGGATCGACGTGCTCAGGTCGATGCCTGGACAGCGCAAGGCGTACTGCGCCGTGGTCTCGTGCTCGGCTGCGCATCGTGCCCTATCTACGAGTTCTACCCTCTGGACGAGATCCGTCAGCACTACGCCTGCAGACGCTGCGGCAGCAGCAACGTGCTTGAGCAACAGCGCTGGAAGCTTCCTCTCGAAGAGCCTCAGTGGTACTACGAGTTGCATCCCGCTGTAGCGGAGCTACTGACGAACGACGGCAACTATCCGCTGCTCGCTACACGCCACCTGCGCTCGCAGGCCCCTGCACGCTCGGCCCTCGTCACCGACGAATTCGAGCTGGTAGCCCAGGGTGAGGCTTATGTCGAGTTCCACTTCGCCGTGGCCACCCTCGACGCCTTGTACGTCGGTGAGGCCAAGAAACGCAACGCTCTGGCAGCAAACGCAAGAGCCACCAAGAGAGAGTTCAACAAACTCCTGGACGGCAGCCGCCAGTTGGCGGCTACGCATCTGGTGCTGGCAACAGCCGCCCCCGCCTGGAAGGAGACCATGCTCGCGGCCGTCAAGGAGCAAATACACGGAGACCTCCGCGCAGGCAAAAACACCCCACAGGTCGTGCTCCTCACCACGCTGGGAACTACACCAACGCTCACCACACTCGACGGCACACCCTTCGCAGTCGAGTAGCCCTCTACACACCCGGCGAGATAAGCACTCCAAACCAAGCAAGACCGCCTATAGACACTGCCTGGGGCGGCACTGCACGCGGACACTCTCCTGCAGACTCGCCCTCTCCCAACCGACAGGCACAGCAAGGAAGCTGGCAACCAAGGCAGCGAGCAAACCCCATACGGCGGCTTGCAACGCGATAGCGGATCCCTACCACGACGCCGGCACAACCCAAGGGGCTGCAACGGCCTCGTGACCAGGCCCGCTGCCATATACACGAAGGCAGACACTGCGAGAAGCAGGCCCCGCTGGCTGCTGAAGGCCAGCAGCCAGTGGGGACTACTCACTCAAACGCAGTTGCCTAAGCGCTCTTCCTCCGCCCCGGACTCCGGTCCCACCTGGCGCCAAAAGACCGGATGGACTCAGCAGTGAAGACCGGGCCAGCACCAGTGCGGCCAATCGGCCGCGGGAAGTCAGGATGGTTACCGTCCAACTGAGCCACCCGCTGACGGGAAACACCCAGTTCCTCAGCCGCTTCCCTGTACCCCATGAGCTTCTGTTCCTTGGGGTAGTCACGCTCCGCAGCTGCCTGCTCAGCGGTAACCACACGCAGGTCGATCAGCTGAGGCTTGTGGCCCAGCGCAGCCTCAAGTCCCTCAGCCACTGTATGAAGAGCCTTCTGCGCAGCCTCTACCAAGCTGGACGCCCTCAGACGCCACAGAATGTAAAGACGCCGGCTGTCAGCCTCATACCTGATGACACCAGCAAAGTGCCGGTGCATCTCTTCGAACTGCTCATCCCGAAGGGCGCGAACAGCATCCGCAGTCGCAGACGCCCGCCATTCCTGTTCCATGCTTCTCTCCTCTCCTTCCATCTGTTTCGTTCTGCGGTGTGCGCGGATGGACAGGTACAGGGGGCCAGGCCTTCTGGCCCCCTTCCATACCTGGCTAGTCCTCGTCCGGGAGGACCAGGCCCATATCTCGCAGCGTCGAGATCAGATCGAGCCACTCACCCGTGTTGCCCGGCTCGTGATCGATCGTGGTCACGTTGCCGTCCCGGGAGAAGAACCAAGATCCCTCCAGGCTCTGCCAGCTCTTGAATCCCTGACGGTCCAGCGCCGCGAGAAGCACGTCCATCCGATTTGCCATGTCGATACCACCCCCAAACCTTGCTCGTGTCAAGAGATAATCCCGAGCAACCTACTAGCAACCCTTGCTTCTGGCAAGGCGGCGATTTGAGGGCCCGGTTACAACGCCGACCAGTCCGTCTCGCACGAAGATCGAGACCTGCTGGAGGGCTTCACGAGTCACCCGGGCAGCGGAATATCAGCAGGTCAGGTCAACAACAAACACACCCAACTCCCCCACCACCCCTAGATAATCGACACCAAGAACTGCGACTCCGTCTACTGGGCCGACGTGCGCGGCTCGATGCCGGATCTCGTCCAGGCCGTCGGCCGGGCGCTGCGCATGCAGCCGGGCGAGGGGAAGGTGGCCAGCCTGGTCGTACCGGTTCTGCTGGGGCAGGGCGAGACGGCGGACAACATGCTCACCTCCAGGGCGTTCGGCGGGCTCGCGAAGCTCCTTGAGGCGCTCAGGGCGCACGATGCCCGGGTGGTGGAGCAGCTCGCCGAGCAGCAGGCGCAGAGTCGTGTCAGGGGCGTTCAGAGCCGCAGCGGGGGCCAGGAGAGCCGGGGCGAGGGCAACGGGTCCGGCGGGCCGTCGACGTCCGCTCGCCAGCTGCTGAAGTTCTCCACGCCGCGGGATCCGGCGCAGCTGGCGGCGTTCATCAACCTGCGGGTTCTCAACCCGGAGCACGAGCACTGGAGGCGCGGGGTGGAGGCGGCCGTCATCTACGTCCGCGAGCACGGTGATTTGAAGGTGCCGTTCACGTTCCGGGTGCCCGGCCGCGATGACCCAGAGGCCGAAGGCGAGGGGTGGCCAGCCGCGCTCGCCGATTTCCCGCTGGGGCAATGGATCGCCGACGCCAGGCGGTTCTACGCCCGCGGGGACATGGACGAGGACCGCGTCGAGCAGCTGGAGAAGCTGGGCATGGTCTGGAGCCACTTCGACGTCGCGTGGGAGGAAGGTCTCGCGGCGGCGCGCGGGTGGGCGGCTGAGGCGGGCCACCTCCTGGCGCCGCTGGACGCCACCTACCAGGGCTATCGGGTGGGCATCTGGTTGAAGAACGCGCGGGCTGCCGCTCGGAAGGCGCAGGAGATCGAGCAGCGGCGTGCCGAGGGCCTGCCGGTGGAGTCGGCGGCCGGGGCGCTGTCGGACGAGCGGCGCGAGCAGCTGGAGGACATCGACCCCTCCTGGTGCCCGGCCTGGCCGGTGGAGTGGCAGCGCTGCTTCCACCTCGTCCGGCTGCACCTGGAGGCCGGCGGCGAACTGCCGACCGAGCCCGGCGAGGTCGTGCACCAGGGCGAGGACCTCGGACGGTGGGTGCGCTCGGTCCGGCTCGAGTGGGACAAGCTCAGCACCGTGCAGCAGTGGATGTGTGAGCAGGTCCTTGGGATCGAGCCCGCGGCCGAGGACGAGAAGCCGCCCCCGCGCCGTACGCAGGCCGATAAGTGGGCGATGAACTACGAGGCCGCCAAGCAGTTCTTCGAGCGCGAGGGGCACCTTCGGGTGCCGAGGAAGCACGTCGAGTGGATCGCCGTCGGCGGCGATGGGAGTGGCGGCAGCGGCGAGGACCAGGAGGTTCGGGAGCTTCGCCTTGGTGCATGGATCGGGAATCAGCGCAGCCGAGCCGCGACGCTGTCTCCGGAGCGGGTGGAGCTGCTGTCCGCGATCGGGATGCGATGGACGTGATAGACGTCGCCGTCACCGCGGTCGTCGCGCTCGCGGCCGGCTATCTGCTCGGACGGCTGCGTCCGTGGCGTCGCCTGGGCGACTAGCGCCAGAGGGGCCTCAGGCCTACGGCTTCCCCGGGTCGACGTCGCGCTCTACACCACGGCGTCCGTCGACGCAATCGACTGGGAGCAGCTGTGCGCGGTGAAGAAAGGCCGTCGCTCCCCGCTCGCTGCGCTGGCGAAGCAGGCCGCCCCGGCCTGACCCGGGACGACGACGCCGTGCGGCAGGCCGTCGTCGACACCTGGTCCACGTCGTCACCGCGCCGCACACCAGCTGGCGCATCATGCGCACCCCAGCCACCCAGACGCTAGCGCCGAAGCCCGTACGCGATCCGGAATGGGTCGCCCACCACACCCGGGCAGACAAGGGAGGCACCGCGTGAGCACCGAGCAGCACGACGCGACGCGTACGGCCAGGAGCTGGCCCGCATCAGCCACCACCAGCACGAGGCCACCGAGGCGCGGTTCACCGTGTTCCAGGCCCTGGCCGCCGTCGGAATCGGACACGAGCAGGCCGACGACATCGTGTCGAAGCTAGAGGCTGGGGCGGTGGCCGGCGCCCACACCTGGATCTCCGAGAGCAGCGCCCCGCACGGATCCGAGCAGCACTTCCAGGACGGCTGGCACGCAGGAGTCCGCGACGTCGCCACCTACCTGCTGCGCATCGCCGACACCACCGCCGCCACCGGGCGCGGCCGCGCCGCCTCCAGCGCCACGTTGGTCGCCCACCTCCAGCAGCCCGCCTCCCCCGCCCCGCAGAAGGCTTCGGTGGAGGACCCAGGCCCGGCTCTGACACTGGACGCGAAGGACGTCCTGGCGGCCGCGGAACGCTTCCCGTGGGCCCTTGGCCGCACCGTGCGAGCGGCACTGGCCGGACGGGGCGTTCCTGGACGTCGCGCTGAGCGCGGTGCGCACCGAGGAACGCCAGGGGTACATCGAGCGCCTGGAGGCTTTCGTGGAGCAGCACAGCGCACGCCTGGAGGAGCTGCTGCACGCGTACGGGCCGGGCGGCAGGCCCGCCTCGCACTGCCGGTAACGCGCTGAGACGATCTTGAGTTCGCGTGGGGAGACCGCGCATCCGCCTCAGCCCGGACCCAGCAGAGGGGCCGGACAGGGTGATCCTGTCCGGCCCCGCTGTCGTCGGTCAGCCGAAGTCGAACGTCTCCTGGGAGAAGTCGGTCGGCGCCGGGGTGGGCGAGGGCGCCGGCGGGCCGTCCTGGCGGGCAGCCTTCCAGCGTTCGGCCAGCTCGTCCTTCCAGCCCTTCGGTGGAGGCCACGGCACGCCCCAAGCGGCGAGCTGGTCTCGCTTCCAACCGCCGGCAGGCGTGCGAGCGGCTTCGATCTCTTCGGGTGAGGGCAGGTACGTCATGGATGGTGAGCGTTCCGTGTTCAAGAGTTGTCCCGCAATGCGGTGACGAAAGACCGAGAGGTCAGATGCCTTGCTCAGAGGGAGCCACCCGTCGGGCATGGGAGAGCTCGCAAGCAAGGGAGGTTGAGGGCCGACGGGCGCGTAGTACATCTCGGCACGTTCTTCCCACACGGTCGACTTCAAGGCGACCTGCTCGTCGAACACTTCTTGTCGAAGTTTCAGCATCCCGGCTTCGTTCAGTGCCCAGACAAAATTAAGGAGTTCGATTGTGCCGACCATCGCCCAGGCCACCAGGGGCACAGCGGCGCGAAACCGATCGCGCAGTCCGAAGATGTCCCCTTCCTTGCGTCGCTGGGGATCGTGATGCACCACGTCTCCGTAGATCCAGGCCATGGCCAGCCCATGCGCATCGAGGTCACGCTCTTCGCCCGTGGACGTGTCAGCGACCATGACCCAATAGCCGGATTCGTCGCGCGTGGAGGGGCTTGCCCGTGTCCGCCACTCAGCGCGTGCGGCACGTATCCACGCCGCATCTTGTGGCGCTGCTCGACAGGTGTAGCCCAGAGCTGAGAGCGCCTTCATGTGAAAGCAGTCCTCCTGCTCCATCAGAATTGGCCTGATACGCGCTGCCGCAGACTCGACCACTTCCTCGGGCGGGAACTCGTACGAGATCCGGACCACGCTGCGGTCGACACGGACGTTGATGCTCATGCGGGTCAGCTCGACAAGGGCGTCCCAGTCGGCGGCCAGCGAGTGCTCCTCCACCCTGCGGGCCCTCAACACAAAGGCTTCCAGCAAGCGCTGGTGCTTCTCGTCAAGAGTCTCCGTCTGCCCGCGGCTCACGCTTCCCCCTCGCATCGATCGCTTCCAGCGTGACGTGCCTTCTCCGGCGTATCCATCCAATTCGCCGGGCTGGTCCTTGCCAGGAGGAGAAGCGCTGCTGGTCGGGAGGCGTGCCCAGCTCAGCGGCGCAGGCGCGAGAGCCAGCCGGTGGCCTTCTGCTCCGGCACGGCCGGCTCCTGCTCCTCGCGCGTCGCGTCCGGCCAGGCTTCCTCCCAGTCGGTCCCGTGTCGCTGGTCGCAGTCCCCGCACAGGGTCGGACGGGCCTCCGGAGGGAGGGCGTCCCAGCCGGTGCACCCCACCGCTTGCCACCGCTCGTACGTGAACGCTGCCTTGCACTCGGTGCGGCGAGGTCGGCGGGCGTAGCGCATGAGGGCATGCTGTATGGATCTCCGGGCCTCAGCTCTTGCCGACCCCGCTCAAGAACAACTCTTCGAACCGCTGATACTCGCGGCGCAGGCTGCCCTCCCCTGTGTAGGCGGCGTGCGTTGCAAGGAAGAGACGCGGTCCCGCCCAAGCACCGTTCGACCACAATTGGATCAACCATGCCGGAGCTGTGCCGATGTCCTGGGACAGTTCAACCCACACCGCCGTGTCGGCAGCATGCTCGCCGTGAGCCATCGACGAGCCGCTCGTCCAGGCGTACCCCTCGATGCCGATACGGCGCTCAAGGTTTTCGCTGAGCCAGTCAATCGAAAGGGGTGTGATCTCGGAGGTGCGACGGCCCCTCTTCACAGGCCAGCCCCGGTCCTTGGCGTAAGCCAAGATGTCGCTGATGTCCTTCGCAGGATCGCGGTTGGTCCTGTGCGCGTCATCCACATCGGCGTCGTTCTCAACGAGCTGGTTGGCATCGGTATCGCCGCCTAGCATTTTCCTGAGACGGATACCTGCCGAGAGTCGTGCGAGGCGACGCGTCAGGGCACGTTGCAGGCGCTCGTCAGTGCTGATGGTCGGGTCGATTACCGCTGTGGCCCACAGACACGCCTCGAAGACGCCACGCGCGACCGAGACCGCGCCCATCAGCGATTTCTCTGCACGAAGCAGGACGGCGAAACCCCGAAGCTGATCGGCGGCGCTGAGGATGTTGACCGCTGATTCATACCGGAGAACCGTTGCGGCTGGTTCGGCGCGGTCACCGAGCATGACGTCCGGGACCTTCATGTCCTCTCGCGCCGGGCTCTTACGCTTCGATTTCCAAGGCTTGAGGCCCAGTTGCGTGAAACCGTCGGCTATTTCGTCGACCGCTGCCGCAAGCGCGTCGCGACGCGCATGTGCCTCCTGCCTGCCTTGGCGCAGCTGGACGAGGATATCCATCGCCCACGCCTCGCTGTCCTTGCTCGTATCGCCTTCGCTTGTCACACGCCACACCCTGCCAGACGGCTCCGACCAAGAAGTAGCGCTTTCCGTCCCGTGCTCCTTCGCGGCGACCGCTACAGGGTGGTGGACTCCTGGTTCAGCTACGACCACCACGGCGACTTCGATAACGGCCTGCACATCTTCCTCGAACCGGTCACTGAGGAAGACGACCGGCTCCGGCACCTCGCCCCGACTACTTCCGGCAAGAGCCCGACGCCTGAGCACCGAAACCACAAGGCGCACCCGGCCCGGGGAGGGGCGCCTTATTAACGCCTCACGAAATCCTGGTCCGGCTGCGGCCCGGGTGGCCGTGGTCGGCGCCATAGCAGCTACTCGTCCTTACGGTCCATCCGTTCGGCCTAGCGGCTGCCGCTGGCAGCCCGGTCCGGTGCCTTACCTGCGGAAGCGGGAGAGCCAGGTGCCGCCGGCCTTCTGCTCGGGCACGGCCTGGTCGTGCTCCTGGTGCTCAGGCCCGGCCTGCTCGGCTTGGCGTTCGGCGGTGATGGCGCGCTGCCTGCAGTCGTCGCACAAGTGCGGGTGAGTCTCGCGTGGGGCGTCCCACCCGGCGGGCTCGATGGCCTTCCACCGTTCGTCGGTGAACCGGGTGCCGCAGTCGGCGCACACGGGACGGCGGGCCTCCCGCTCGGCCCGGTGCTGTGCGGCGATGCGGCGCAGTTCCTCCTGGTGCTCGCGCTGGCGGGCGGCGTACTCGGCTCGCTGGCGGGCGTCGGCCGCTTCGCGGCGCGGGTTGCCGATCGCCTCGAGGAGCGTCTGCTTGTGCGGTCGGCCGAAGCGCCGGAAGACCGCTCCCGCCGGGCCATGCTCCTGGAGCTGCTTCATGCCGGTGACCACGATGGGCAGCTTTCCCTCGTACATGTGGAAGCCCCCGTCGTACGCGGTGCCCTTCCAGTGCCGCTCGGTCAGCTCAGCCAGCTGCGCGATGACGGTGTCGGGGTTGCGCGGGCCGATCCGGTTGAAGACGAGCAGCAGCGGCGGGTGCGGCCGGTCGCCGTGGCGTCCGTCGGGCACCCACCAGCGGGTGCGCCACATCGGCCGCCCACGGCCGTCGACGTCCTTCACCTTCCGCTGGCAGAACCGCATGTACTTGTCGATCTTCCCGGCGAGGACCTTCGCGGACTCGAAGCAGTTGTCGATCTCCACGAACAGCAGCGGCACCCCGTCCTCGGGCGCGGTGATGACGATGTCCGCCTGGGCACCGCCCTTGCTCGGGTTGGCCCAGGTGCCAGTCGCGGGCAGCGCCACCTCGGTCGCGTAGGAGGCGATGGTGCCCAGCCCGGCGGGCGCGTCGACGGCGGTCTGGGCGGCGGCGCGGATGTCTGCCGGCTCCTTGGCGAGCTGGGTGAGGTCCGGCTTCGGGCGCAGCAGGGCGAGCACGGCTTCGTTGACCGTCATCGGGTGGGAGGCCCCGGTGCGGCCCGCGCCGCGGGCCGGGTTGCCCATCTCCCCCACCGGCCGCCCCAGCTCGCGGGCGGCGGCCTTCAGGCCCATCGGGGTGAGGTTGCGCAGCGTGTCCCCGCCCGGGAGCTGCCCGCCGTTCTCCGCCAGGCCGTGCTTGCGCAGATCGGACAGCGCCCCGGTGTGTGAGGCGGTGCGGGCCTGCTTCCGCTTCGACGGGGTCGGCTTGTCGGTGTGCCGGTAGCTCAGGTGCGGCGCTGAGATCTGCTGGATCTGTTCGACCGTCGCGACCTTCAGCACTCCGAGCACCCGCAGCACGTCACCGCGCAGGTTGTTCGACGACCTCGCCGGGTTCTCCTCACGCTTCCCCGCCATCAGCTGCGCTCCTTCCCCGTCGTCTGGCACGCGCGCCCGCCTGCCGCGCGCCGGCCGCGCCCGGCCGCCAAGGGCACCCGGCCCCCGAACCCGATGATCTCCTCCGCCACGGACATCACCCAGAAGTTCAGGAGTAGATAAGAGGGTTGTGACAACGCGGCGCGCGCCCGTATTTGTGTGCTGACCTGGGCTTTCTCCGTTCGGCTCGGTGCCGGGCACCAAAGTGGGTTCCACAGTGGCCTCCCAAGTGCGTGCCGCAGGAGGCCGGGACGGCTCGCCCGCCGGTGGTCGGGCCCGTGGTCGGGGCGAGCGCGCCGGGCGCCCGCCGGGGATCGGTGCGTGGTCATCGCAGTGGCTCCTTCGCTTCGGGCCGCCCTGGTGAGCGGGACTCGAGGGAGCAGCGTGCAACCGACCCCCTTGTCCGCGGTCTAACCGTGGCCAGGTCAAGGAGAAACACGGCGATGGTCAGGGCGGTAGCAGAGGTGGACAAGGGGTCAGGGTCGGGCTCGTGGTCGGCCCGACCACCATGGACAAGGGGGCCCGGTTTGACCCTTGCAGACCCGATTCGCCGGTTTCGGCTCGGGGGAGAGTTCCACAGGCTGGCGGGCCGAGCCTGCTGGGACGTCGCCGTGATCGGCATGGCGCCCGTACGTCAGGAGCTCTCCATGTCCCCCATCGTTCCCTCGCTGCCCCTGCGCCTGGTCCAGCTCGGCTTCGACTACGTCCTGGCCGTGGAGACCGGCAACGACGCCACGGCGGCCCGGCTCGCGCCCGAGATGGAGCAGCTGCCGGGGCTGCTGCCGGCCATCGCGGAACGGGTCGTCTTCCCCGTGATCGCGCTGTCCGACGACACCGACGCCTGCGCCGACTCGTTCGTCTTGGACGAGGTCGGCGTCCTCTACCTGATGGCGATCCGCGAGTGGGCCACGCACGCCCCCGCGACGGCCGCGCCGGGAATCGCCCGCACCATCGCGCACTTCGTCGGCCAGGTCCTCTCCGACGCCCCGACCGACACCGTCCGCACCCTGCGGGAGCTGCGCGCCGAACAGGTGGCGCGGGCCCGCACGGTGGTGGAGAACGTGGTGGCCCTGCACCGCTGACCGCTCCACCGCACCGGGTGGGTGCGCACCGGTGCGGTGGAGCGCACCCACCCGGTGCGCACCGAGTCCATCCGGTGCGCACCACGATGCGCACCACCGTCCATCCGGTGCGCTCCACTCGGTGGGCGGTGCGCGCACCGGTGCGGCGCCGGCGCGCGGGAGTGGTGCGCACCGGGTGGATGGTGGTGCGGTGAAGTGGGCCCGGGTGGAGACGGTGGAGGCGGTGCGTTTCTCCTTGACCTGAGCCGAGGTCAAGGAGAAACGCACCGGGTGGATGCGCGGCCCCACTCCCGTCGATGGCGTCCACTCCCACCCGGTGGCCTCCACTCGGTGAAGTGGATGACGAGCACGGTGGCGTCCACTCCCGGGCGGTGGACTCCACTCGGTGGAGTGGAGCCGGGGTCGTCGGTGCGCACCACCGCACCGGGTGCGCGCCATCGGGTCCACTCAGTGGCCGGCCTCCCGGCCGCGGTGCGGTCCGGGTTACTGTGGGTGGTGCGCCTGCTGGTCGTCCGGGCGCACTGGGCGCACCGCGTCGGCGTCGGCCTGTGCGGTGTGGCGGTGCGCGCGGGCGCGGGAGTCGTTGATCATCTTGTTGGCTGCCTCCTGGATGCGGCGCAGCCGGTCGGCGGCGAGATCGAGGGCTTCGACGTCCGTGCGGGATTCCCGCAGGGCCCGCAGCACCGTCATGTCGATCGCCTCTGGGCGCCCGGCCTCCTGCTCCTGGTCGTCGTGTTCGGGGTCGGCCGGCCCGGGCGCGAGCAGCTGCTCGGGCATCGCCGCCTGCTGATGGGCGACGACGTCGTACGCCCGGCCCCGCACGGCGGTGGTGGTGCGCAGCTTCTCCCGCACCACCGCACCGGCGAGGACGGCGCGCTCGTACTGGAGCGGGATGCGGGGCACCTCCCACTCCCCCGCATCCTGTCCCGGCGACCGGAGAGCAGCCGGCTCGCCGGGATCTGCCGGGGGCTGCCGGTCCGGGTCTGGCACCGGAGTCGGAGGGCGGCGGAGGGCGGGGATGTCGGACCGGGCCCACCGGGCGGTGTAGAGGCGGTAGCCGGCCTCCAGACCACGCACGTTCTTCGGCTCGCTGATGTCCAGGCAGTGGGCGGAGATGGCGGCGGCCACGATCTCCTCGTCCAGGCCGGGGTCGCGGCGGCGGCCTCGCAGGACGAGGGCGAGGTGGCGGCGGGCTTCGGCGAGCAGGTGCCGGCGGTGGAAGCGGCCGCCGTCGTTCATCACGAACACCGTCGCGGTGACGTCGGCAGCCGCCAGGGCGACGTCGACCGCGGCAGCGATGCGGGCCCGGATCGCCGCGGCTGCGGCGCGGGCCTGCTCGAGGAGGGAGTTGATGACGTCGGCGGCGACCTTGGAGGTGAGGATCGCGCTCACCTTCCACCAGGCGCCGCAGCTGCGCGAGCGGCTGGGTCTTCTGCTTGGGCGGGCGGGTCTTGCGGGCGGCGATCTGCTTCAGCTCGGCGCGGGCCCGCTCGGAGACTACGGGCAGGAACCGCGGGGTGCCGTCGTCGTCGACGGCGGTGACGTACTCGTGCTCCAGGTCCTTGAGGCAGGCGGCGATCTGGTCGCTGCGCCGGGCGGTCCAGCGGATCGGCTCGTGCGGCACCCCGGCAATTTCCATCACCGGCCGGCGCCCCGGGGTGACCGTGCGCGGCTCGGTCGCCAGCCCCATCGCCTCGCAGACCTCAGCGGCCACCAACTCGTTGCAGAGCGCGGAAGCCACGACCGTGTTCTCGTACAGGGCCGTGGTGTGGATCGAGCCCCACTTCCCGTCCGGGCGCTGCCCCTTCACGCTCAAAAGCAGATGGTCATGAAGCAAGGGCCGGCCGGAACGCGCCTCGTAGTGGCGGAAGCTGGCGGCGACCAGACCGCCGGGCGGCCTCACCCGGTAGATGCCGTCCTTGCCGTACCGGATCACCGCCACCTCGTCCTCGATCCACTCCAGCACCCGTACGATCGCCCGCTCGTGCGCAGCCTCGATCACCCGCCGCGTCGCCTCAATCCCCAGCGCCCACAGCAGGTAGACCGTCGGCTGCGGCCGGAACACGAAATCAACACCGGTCACCATCACCCGGCGTCCGAGAGCGCCGGCCCGATACACCTTCTTCGCAGAGTCGCCCTTCGCGAGCCGGTCGGCCTCGATCCGGTCCGCGTACGGGTGCCGGCCCCGCTCACCGAACAGGTTCCACAGCTGCGCCTCGGTGACCTCCTCACCCGGTGCGAGCCCGAGCCCGGCAAGACCACGGCCCATCCATCGCCCGACCGGAACACCGGCCTGCTCCTGGCCGGCGCGCAGCGGCATGCGGGCCGGGCGGCGACCGTCACCGACAACGGTCTCACGCAGGTAGTAGCGGTACATCTGACCGGCCCGGACCACCCTGACATCCACTGTCATGCAGACCACGCCACACAGCCCTGACCTGCAAAACAAGGCCGATCAGCACCACCTCCCGCCAGACGGGAGCAGCAGCCGAACTTTCTTCTCAGGTGCCCGCCAGGCGGAAAGCGGCCCCAGGCCAAACGCAAATGTCATCGCTCTCAGGTCAGGCAGCCCCCACAGCCCTGACCCGAACGCCACCGACAAGCACCACTGAGCATCACCACACGCCACGGAACGAGCACCGCCAAAGAAGCCCCCGCTACAGCAACCCCCGGCGCCCGCCAGGGGCTTCGTCGTGCTGCCCGGAGGAGACCACCGTGCCCACCTTCGAGACCCTCCCCCGCTTCACCACCGACCCCCAGCACCTCACCCCCGCCCAGCGCCGGTGCTTCCGCCGCGTCGTCCTGGACGCCTTCGTCCCCGACCTGCGCACCGGCCACCACTTCCGCCCGGCTTCAAGAGAGGAGATGGAACGGGGCCCATGCCGGACGCAGCCGGCACCGACCCGCGCTGCTGCTGCATGACGGAACAGCGGCGCGCGGAGGCGCCAGAGCTGCCAGCCCTCACCTGAGCGCTTCTGCGACCCGTCAAGCTCGGGGCCGTGCCGCACGAGCACGCGCGTTCCGGGTGAACGGAGCGGCGTCCGGCGCTATCGGCGCCTTGCAGGAAAAGCGTGCTGGCTTTGTTCACGAGTTTGGGTTCTGGCTCAACTTCCGTGATCGGTTACTCAACGTATCCCGGGAGAGGGCTGGGTTCTGAGGGTGACCTGCCGTTGCTCCCGCCGACGGACGATGATGATCCGGTTCGACTGGTGATCGTGAAGGAGCTTCCCACATGCCCAGACCTGGTGATGACGGAACTGCTGAGGCGGCTGACTGCGGCGGTGTCCCCGCTCCGGCCGCCAGTGGCCGGATCATCTTCCTGAATGGGACGTCCAGCTCGGGTAAATCCAGCATCGCGAAAGCACTGCTCCTGATCTTGGACGAGCCGTCCTTCCATATGCCTGTGGATTCCTTCCACGCAATGCGCTCTCGCGGAGAGGTCAGTACGGAGGAGCTGCCCGAAATTCTGCGACGCACGTGGATGGGATACCACCGGGCAGTCGCGGGCATGGCTGCGGCTGGCAACAACGTCGTGGTGGACCATGTGCTGAGCGAGGAATGGCGTCTGCTGGACTGCCTCGGGCTCTTCTGCCCCAGGAATGTCGTCCTGGTCGGTGTGCGATGTTCACTGGAAGAACTGGAGCGGCGCGAACTAGCGCGTGACGATCGCCCGCTGGGCCTCGCGGCCCGGCAACTCCAGCAGGTCCATGCGCATGGACTGTATGACCTCGAATGCGATACCACTACAGCCAGTGCTCTGGACTGTGCACGGCAGATCAGCGCCTTCCTTCCGCAACGGCCGGTTCCGACCGCGTTCCAGCAGCTTCGAACCAAGCTGCGCCCAGACCTGCCGGCCGCCGACTGACAGGCCCACGGCAGTGTCATGACATCAGAACGCGTTTCCGCAGGAGTGCACAGCCCGCGCAGCCGAACATCCGGCGCTTGAGCATCTTGATCCGGCTGACATGGCCTTCGACGACACCTGAGTTCCAGGGCAGGGTGAGGCCGGCTATGACGGCGTCCCGGTCTCGGTCGATACCGGCGGCGAGGGTGTGCAGGCTGGACAGGTCGTCCTGCCGGACGGCGTCGAGCCAGTCCGGGAGAAGCTCACCCTGCCGCTGACCGCGATCAGGGACCGCTCGTCGCCGAGGTCGTTGGCGTAGGCCTCGCGCTCCTTCGCCGTCCACTGCGAGGCGCCGGAGTCCCAGGCCTCGGCGAGCGGGACCAGGTGGTCGACGTCGAGGCCCCCAGGGCTGCTGATGTAGAGGTTGTCGTACGGGCTGTACCACTCGCCGCCGCTGAGCTTGCAGCCCGCGGCCTGCTCCGGGGTAATGAACGCCTCCGCCTTCAGGACCTCGTTGCGGGTGGAGCAGCCGTCCTTGTCGGCGTCCACCCAGTGCCGGAAGCTGCTGCGCTGGTAACCAGCCCGGCTTTCCTCGTCGGTGGGGAGGATCTTGACCGCGTCGTGCAGCGGCAGGGCGAGGGTACCGCCCGCCTCGCCGAGCGGTCCGGCGGCGTGGGCGGGCGTGATGAGAGCGGCGACGGCGGCGGTGGCGGCCGCGAGGGTGGCGAGGAGACGCACGGGGCGGGCCCCTTCCAGGAAGATCCGACTGGTCGTGATCTTCGTAGCGGGACAGGCCATGCCGTGGTGCGTTCACCCGCGCGCATGGATAGTCGGACCACGCGGGGCGTGCTGCGCCGACCGGCGGTCTACGGTGCGGGGACTACCACGGCAACGGGGAGGGCGGATGAGAGGCAGGGCGGCCGTGATCGCGGTGCTGGCCACGCTGGAGCAGCAGCAGGCGGAGGCCGGCTGGCTCGTCGACCGGCACGACCTGCTTCCCACGGCAGGACTGGAACGGGCCCAGCGCCTCGGGCCGCCTGGCCTCCGACCACGCCCGCGGCGTCGATCCCCGCCCGTGCGTCGTTGAACAGGGCTGCGACGGCGAACTGCGCGTTGCTCAGCGGACTGCTCGGCGAACAAGCCTGGAGGCAGTCCGGCCTGGGCGCACTGGACGACATTGAGCAGCTCAAGCGCCGCATCACCGAACTTGAGCAACAAACCGTGGAACTCACGCGCCTGCTCGACGAACGCCAACAAGAGCTCGACGCCGCTCGAGTCACCAACCGTGAGGACGGACCCTAGTCGACGCCCACGGATAATTCCTTGAGCAGTTTGTCCATCCAGAACGTGCCCACGGCCGTGGTGGTGGCGGTGTTCCTGGTGATGAGCAGATGTGGGTTGGTGCTGTTCGGCCACCGGCGGTGGCGGTAGGCGAGATACTGGCTGATCGCCTCGGCGGTGTAGTCGTCCAGGGGACGATTCAAGCCCTCGGGGTCCAGTCGCCGTCCGGGCAGGTCCACATGCTCGGCCAGCATCGAGCGAATGTGGCGGGCGGGCAGCGCATGGATGCCGGACAGGGCTACGACCACTCGAAGGGCCGGATTCTGCAGTGCGGCGACTGCGACGGATTCCACCTCGTCAGCAGTGAGTGATGCGGGGATCTTGATCGCCACCTTGCCTCCCTTGATGCCTCGCATCGGGTTGGCGAAGATCAGCCGCTCGGCCTTGAGCGTGCTGAACAGCGAACGCAGGGCACTGGCGTCCTATGCGCGATAGGGCCGGTCGGCGAGCCAGCTGGTGATGTCGTCGCGGGTGGCCTGCCGCAGGGTTGTGTACTTTCCGGCGTACTCGGTCAGGAACGGCAGGATGCTCCTCAGGTTCGTGATGACCGTTGCGCGGGCACGAGGCCGACGGCACGGAGCCCCGTGTCTCAAGATGCCGATCCAAACGTCCAGCTCAGTGTGGACATCTAGGGCAAGGAACGCCAGGTGCTCCTCGCACCAGGCGTCGAGCGCGTCAGGCCGATCGTCGAGGAAGATGTCGAGTTCCTCGAACACCTCCAGGACGTGGTTGGCCGGCACTGCTGTGTGGGTGAGCTGGGTGATGGTCGAGGCCCGGATTCGCTCCCCTGGTCGGTGGACCGCGCAGAGAATGCGGATGCCGCGTCACACTGAGCCGAGAGTGCGGGGCGGCCAGCCGCGCAGTTCCGCGATCCGGTCGGCCCGGGCACTCAAAGATGCGGACAGCTGAGGATCGAGTGGTGGCGCTTTGCTGCTGACTCCGCGAAGCTCGCGCGGCATTTCGAACAGCAACAGCTCCGTCCAGCGTGCTGGAACACGATCCGGCCGCTGTGACTGTGGTTCCGGCGGAACAGGCTGAGGCTGGGGACCTCCGCGTGGTCGCAGGGTGCCGATGATGAAGAGCTGGTGTCCTGTGGGCGGCTACTGTCAGGTCGACGCGGGTCTTGTTGTCCGGTCCGGCGATCAGACTGGCCTGTCGGCGACAGAGGCGGCAGATCCCGTCCAACGCGGCGACTTCGCGTCTGCAGACGTCGCAGCGGTGGCTGGTGGCTTTCGAGGTGAAGCCCCAGCACGCTTTGCAGCGAGGTCGGTCGATCCAGCCCCATCCAAAGCAATCCCGGTAACTGCGGGTGGCCCAGGGTCGTGATCGCCGGACGGGCGTGCTCATAGCGGCGGCCCAGATCGACCCGGTCGGCTCTGGTGCATGATCGGGCTGCCGCCGACGACCTGCTTCTCCGCCTCCAAGGTCGCGGTCTCCTGCCGGCCGCTGACCTTCTCCGGGATGAGAAGGTCGGAGGTCGTGCAGTCGAGCACCTCGCAAATGATGTCGAGGTCGGCCAGGTGCACGGTCAGCGGTCGTCCGGACCACAGGTGGGA
The DNA here is from genome assembly GCF_040298625.1 of Streptomyces sp. NPDC001532. Lineage (NCBI taxonomy): Bacteria > Bacillati > Actinomycetota > Actinomycetes > Kitasatosporales > Streptomycetaceae > Streptomyces > Streptomyces sp. NPDC001532. The sequence continues at coordinate 188,578 of NZ_JBEPAL010000010.1, read as the reverse complement.
CATCTTGCCGGCCGAGATCACCGCTCCGGCGTCTGCCAGGGCAGCACGGTCGGTTCTTCACCCTGGAGGCTGCTAACACCTCGCGAACTGAGCGTCCCGGCGGCCATGGCCGGGCGGCGGCAACGGTGGCCCGGCTGCTGGGCTGCACGGCGTCGGCGGGAGAGCCTGTGGTTCCTGGAGGGCGAGGCGGAGCCGACCGCCCGGATGCGGCCGGGACCATGGGCCGAGGACCGGGACACGGCCTTCTACGTCGCGCTCTGCCTGCGCGCCGCACAGCACTCCGTGCGGAACGGCTGCCCGATGACCTACTCCTGACAACGGCTGACACGACGACCGCTCGGAGCTGCTGGCCTCCTACTACCGCGAACCCCTCCGCATCGCCGGGTCGCCGTCGGCGTCCGCGGCCTCGACCCGGACGGTGTAGCTGCCCAGATCCGCGAGGTCCAGCGGCTGCTTGGTGTGCCACTCACCGTCCTCCGGCGTGCCGGAGACGAGGACGAACGCGTCGCTCTCCACGACGGCGACCTCCTGCTGCGTGGCGGCGGAGACGATATGAGCCCTGATCTCCGTGATGGCGCTGTCGGAGCCGGCACTGACAGCGAGTGTGCCGAGGTCGTCGGAGACGCTGTTCGCCCACCGAACGTCAGGAGCTTGCCCCTCCACGGCCTTCGCCGCCGAAGCGCCGGCCAGCAGGAGCACAACAGTACCGATGGCGGCCAAAGCCGCCGGTCTTCTGGACACAAGTCCCCCCAGGGTTGGTCGAGAACGGAACCGCGGTCCCCCACATGCCTATGGTGTGCGCCGCGACTGATGGGCTCTCTACCGCATGGGTCCGACATCGGTCCCATGAGTTTTGATTACCGGACCGGACGGAGCTGTGGACACGGGCGGAGGACAAGATCTGGACACGGTCCGCGTACGGGCCCTGCCGCCCAGGTGCCCCCACTGCTTCCGCACGGTGTCCGCGAGGGTTTTCGCGCCCAGCGCCGCGATAGACATTCCCTCGCCGTGAAGCGGGCTGACGGTCGCGAGGGCGTCGCCGATCACGACCAGCCCTTCGGCCACGCCTTGGCCTTCTCCATAGCTACGGGCGTTGCTGGTGCTGTGGCTGGTGAACACCGGTGTCGGCCGCTGTGCTACTGCAGTGGGCTATCACCGACGGCTGTCAGGATTTCGCCCTCGCCCTCAGACGCGCGGAGACACTTGCCGCCGGGGCGACCGTCGTGCTGACCGCTCCGCTGCGCCGACCACCTTGTGCTACACGTCGTCGGCGGCCTGCACCAGGCGGCGCCCCAGGCCCGATGCGGGTCCCTTCTCCAATTTTGACGACGCCTGCCTGCTGGGTCCGGCCGGACGCAGCAGGCAGCAGCGGGCCGCTGTCCGCCCGAGCTGGAGTCTTCCTCCGGCACCGCTCGTGCTCCCGCGCTGCGACCGTACCGAGACGATCGGGGGCCGCGATGCAGCGGAGCACGTCCTCCCCAGAGCCGCTTCCCCAGCCACCGCGTGCGGACCGTGCCGCCCTGTCACCGCAGGTCGTCCGGCAGGTACGACCAAGACCGGTTTCATCACGGGGTGCAGCACCAACGATGTTGCGGGACTCACGAACCGGCCAGGGCCGCCACCACCTCGCGGACCGTCGGGTGGCGGTAGAGCTGGCGCAGGCGGAGCGTGGGCATGCCCTCCGCCCGCATGGCGGCGAAGCTCTTCACGGCGGTCACCGAGTTACCGCCGGCCTCGAAGAAGTCGTCGTCGAGTCCCACGGGAACACCCAGGAGTTCGGACCACAGCTCCACCAACCGGGCGGCCATCGCGTCGTCCGCCGTGGGAACGCCGCTGTCGGCTGCCCGCGCCGGGTGGCGCGGCGCGGGCAGCCTCGCCACGTCGACCTTTCCGCTGGTGGTCAGCGGAAGCGCGCCGACCGGCGTGACCGTCGCGGGGACCATGTAGTCGGGCAGGACGGCCGCGGCGTAGGCGCGCACCTCCGTGGCGTCGTCGCCGTCCAGCACGACGTAGGCGTCGAGACGCACTTCGGCCGGGCCGTCGTCGCTCGCCGGGCGCACGACCACGGCAGCGGCCCGCACCGCGGCGTGTTCGAGCAGCACGGTCCGAATCTCGTCCAGCTCGATGCGGAATCCCCGGACCTTCACCTGGTTGTCGAGACGCCCCAGGTGCTCCAGGGCGCCGTCCGGCCGGAGCCGGCCCCGGTCACCACTGCGGTACATCCTGCCCTCGCGGTACGGGTCGGGCAGGAACCGCTCGTCGGTGAGGTCCGGCCGGCCGACGTAGCACTCGGCGACACCGGCCCCGCCAACGTGGATCTCCCCCGCCACCCCCGGTGGCAGGAGCCGGCCCGCGGGGTCCATGACGTAGAGATGCCAGCCTCGAAGCGGCGTGCCGACCGAGCGCGTGGCCGCCTGCGCGAGTTCCCGGGTGACGGTCTGCGCGGTGACATGCACGGTGGTCTCGGTGATGCCGAACATGTTCACCACCCGGCAGCGGTCCTCCGGGTGCCGGTCGAACCAGGGCAGCAGCATCCTGGCGTCCAGCGGCTCTCCGCCGAGGATCACCAGCCGCACGGGAACGTCGGCGTGGTCCACGGAGAGGAGGTTGCCGAGCGCCGAGGGCGTCTGATTCAGGACGGTGACCCCGTGCCGCACCAGCAGATCGCGGAACTGCTCGGGGTCGCGGGAGGTGAAGTGAGGCACCACCACCAGGCGGCCTCCCGTCAGCAGGCAGCCCCACATCTCCCATACGGAGAAGTCGAAGGCGCTGGAATGGAACAGCGTCCATACGTCCGCCGCCCCGAGCCCGAAGTCCGCGCGGGTGGCCTGGATCAGGCTCAGCACGTTCCGGTGCGGTACGGCGACGCCCTTGGGCCGGCCGGTGGAACCGGACGTGTGGATCACATACGCCGTGCTCCGGCCGCCGGCCTCGCCGTCGGTGCCGGGCACGTCGGTGTCGGCGTCGGCGTCGGCGTCGGCGTCGAAGGAGTCGTCGGCCAGCAGTTCCTCCGGAGTCACCGCCCGGTACCGGTCCTGCCCGGGGAAACCCGCGAGCCGGGTCACCAGCAGGCGCACCGCCGCGTTGTCCGCGGTGTAGGCGAGCCGTTCGGCCGGGTAGGCGGGGTCGATCGGCACATAGGCCGCTCCCGCCTTCAGCACTCCGAGGAGCACGACGACCAGTTCCGCGGAGCGCTCCAGACACACGCCGACCCGGTCGCCGGCGCGGACGCCGCGGGCCCGCAGGCCGGCGGCGAGGACCTCGGCGAGCTGGTCCAGTTGCCCGTAGGTCAGCTCGACGTCGTCGTCGCACACCGCGACGGCGTCGGAGGCGGAAGCGGCGACCCGGGCGAACGCCTCGTGCACGGTGCTCGCCTCAGGGGCCAGGGCGGCGGCCGAGCTGCCCAGGGCGACGACCCTGCGGCGCTCCTCGTCGTCGAGGAGCGAGACGTCGGCGGCGAGAGCGTGCGGAGCTTCCCGCACCTGCCGGTACACATGTGCCAGGTGCCGGGTGAACTGCTCGGCGATCGGAGCGCAGACATGGCTCAGCAGGTGGTCGCAGCGCAGCCAGGACCGGCCGTCCACCCGGCGGACGACCGAGAAGGTGAGGGGGAAGGCCGGCAGGAGGGAGGGAAGGTACTCCTCGTCATCGCCCAGCGGCTCCTCGTCGACGCCCGGCAGCGTCCCCGCTTGCACCGGGCGTCCCGCCGGCGGATGCGGCCGCCGGAGCACATCGTCCAGGGTGCCGCTCACCCGCACCTCGACCGGGCCCTGACCGCTGCCGACGACGACCTCGTCCGGCCCGTCGGGCTCGTAGCGCGCAAGGGTCACGGCGAGCGCGGCCCGCAGGGTCGCTTCGTCGGCGGGGGTACCGGGCGCAAGAGCGGCCCAGGCCGTGGCGAACCGGTGCCCGGCGCCGCGGGCCAGACCCCAGTCCGGTGGCGGGCCGACCGGTGCCGCCGTCGACTGCGCGGATGCGGCGCCGAAGCGTTCGAACTCCGCGCGCACGGTGTCCCAGCCGGCACCCGCGGCCCGGCGCGTCAGGCGGCGGAGTTCCGTCGTGTCCAGCAGCCCGCGGGACGCCACGACCATGAGGTCGGCCGGTCCGTCCGGGTGGCGGAACAGGTAGGCGTGAATGGCGCCGGGCGCCGCGGCCGCCGCCTGGCGGCATGCCTCCTGCGCCCGAGCGTCACCGGACGCGAACGACACGTCCACCGCCGTGAGGTACGGCACCTCGCCGGCGCCGAACCGCCGCGTCAGGACCTCCACCTGCGCCGGGTCGCTCAGTCGAACCCGCACCGCGTGGTTCAGTGCCCCCGCCATATACGCGCTCCTCCAGTTTGCCGGATGAGCACGTACGGTACGAGCGCCTCCACCCGGGGACCGGCAGTATCGGCGGCGGCTCGTCGGCAGTGGGTCCGCCTCTCACTCCGGCCTCGCGCGGTCGGTGTCCGCCGCGAGGAATCCGCCTTCCGGTCGCCTCCGGTACTGCCGGTGTCCGCGGCACCGGCTCCCTAGCCTCGGGGCGATGGCGTCAGGTGAAGGAGCTCCCCCGGTGGCGGTCCAGAGAACACTTCCCAACGGAACGTCCGTCTTCAGCCTCAACGGCAATGAGACGGACTACCTGTACCGAGAGATCTTCCACGACGAGTCCTACCTGCCTCCCCAGGGATGGAACATGCCGGCGCGGCCGGTCGTCTTCGACGTAGGGGCCAACATCGGGCTGTTCACCCTCTTCGCGGTCGAGAGGTGGCCCAGCGCCCGGGTGTTCTCCTTCGAGCCGGTTCCCGACGTCTTCGACGCCCTTCGGCGCAACACCGGGCAGCTGGCCGGCGTACATCCGCACAACATCGCCCTGGGAGACGTCGACCAGACGCGCGAGCTGACCTACTACCCCAACTACACGATGATGTCGGGCTTCGACGCCGATCCGGCGGTCGACAGGATGCTCGCCGCGGCGTTCGTCAGCAGCACCGCGGAGTCTCTGGACGACGAGCTCCGGGAGGCGTTCGTCCAGGAGGTCCAGGGACTTGTCGAGGACTGCCTCGACGAGCGGCGGCTGGTCAGCTGCGACGTGCAGCGCCTGGAGACCTTCGCCGCACAGGCGGGCGTGGACCGCATCGACCTCCTGAAAGTGGATGTCGAGGGGTTCGAGGTACCTGTGCTGCGGGGCATCGGCGACCGTCTGTGGCCGGCCATCGGCAACGCCGCCGTCGAGGTCGCCGACCGCGCCGGGGCGCTGGACGCGGTGGTCTCCCTCCTTGAGGCCCACGGCATGCGGACCTCCGTGCGACAGGCCGCCGAATACCGGAAGACCGACCTCTACACCGTCTTCGCCTGGCGGGTGGTGTGAGATGGCCGGCTTCTCCCCGGCACTCGATCCGCGTGGGCTGCTGGCGTCGAAGCGGTGGGTGGTGCGTCCCCGGCGCGTCGCCGACCCAGGGCTCAGGGTCTTCTGCCTTCCGCACGCCGGAGCCGGCGCGGCGGCCTTCACCCCCTGGGCCGGCCATCTGCTCCCGGACGCCGAACTGTGCGCGATCCGCTTCCCGGGCCGGGAGAATCGTATCGACGAAACTCCTTTCGAGGACCTGCCGTCGCTGATCACCGCGCTGGAGCAGGCGATCGTCCCGCTCATCGACCGGCCGTTCGTGCTCGCCGGGCACTGCTCCGGCAGTGTCGTCGCGCTGGAACTGGCGCACCGTCTACGCGGCAACGGCCGTGCGCTCCCGGCAGCGCTGTTCGTGTCCTCCATCGCAGGCCCCGCCCGGCGTACATCGGAGGCGATCCATCTGCTGCCGCGCGAGGCGTTCTTCGATCGCGTCGCGCAGTACGGCGGTATCGACTCCGCCGTACTCGCCGATCCCGAGGTCATGGACGTCTTCGAGGCCACCCTGCGCGCCGACTTCCGGCTGGTGGAGGAGAGCCGGCACGTGTCCGAGGAGCCCCTGCCGGTGCCGATCGTCGCGGTCGGCGGCCGCAGCGATCCCTTCGTGACCTTCGACGGCCTCTCGGCATGGCGGGAAGCGACGAGCGAGGCGTTCTCGCTGCACCACGTCGACGCCGGCCACTTCGTGCTGGACCAGGTGATGGAACAGATCACGGACGCCCTGCCCGTCCTACTGCGCCGGGCGGGCCGGGGCGGCGGTGGCCGGCAGGCCCGCGACCACCAACCGGTGTGACCTGAAGGAGATCTACACATGGCCATCGTCCTGACGAACGACGACGTACAGCGGGCAACGGACATCCAGGGCGTACTCGATGCGCTCGACGCGGCCTACCGCGAGGAGTACGCGGGGCAGGCGACGATCACCGAGCGGGTGAACCTGCGGTTCGAGACGGGGTGGCTGCGCCTGATGGCCGCGGCCCTGCCCGGCCTGGGGGTCGTCGGCTACAAGGAGTTCCACCTGGTCGGCAGTGCGGTGACCTTTCAGGTCAATCTCTTCGACCTGCGCACCGGTGAGTTCCTCGCCGCCGTGGACGGCAATCACCTCACCGTGCTGCGCACGGCCTCGACCGCGGCGCTCGCCGCGTCCCGCCTGGCTCCCGACGCCTCGGTGGTGGGCATCATCGGATCCGGAGCAGAGGCACGTATGCAGGCGACGGTGCTGAGTGAGCTGCTCGACATCAAACGGATGTCCGTCCACAGCCCGCGCAGGGAGCGGCGCGATCTCTTCGCCGCGGACCTCTCCGCCCGTCTCGGCCTGGACATCGAGCCGTGCGCGAGCGGGGCCGACGCCGTCGCGGACGCCGATCTCATCATGGTCGCCACGAACACCGGAGGCAGCGGGCCGGCCTTCTTCGCGGACTGGACCCCGGACGCCGCACACATCAGTTCCACCGGATCGACCCTGCCCGAGGAGCGGGAGCTGGACTCGGAGGTGTGGCGGGTCCCCGAACTGATCGTCGTGGACCGACTCCAGGCTCTGGACGAGTCGGGAGACGCCCTCGTGGCGGCCCGGACCGGGGCCCTCGACACCGGCCGGGTGATGACGCTGGCCGAGCTGTGCGGCCGTGGCCTCGCCGGGAACACTCCGCGGCGCACGCTCTTCAAGTCGGTGGGCTCGCCTTTGCAGGACGTCGCGGTGGCCGCGTACGCCTACCGGAGCGCGAAGGCCCTGGGACTGGGCACCCGGCTGGACGGGTTCCCGTCCGTCAAGGGCAGCGTTCCCGTGCTGACCGGCGGCCAGCGGAGCCCTCGGTGAACTTCACGTCGCGCTCGGAGACCATCGAGATCAGCGACGGCGTCTACGCCTATGTGCAGCCCGACGGCAGTTGGTTCGTCAACAACACCGGTTTCATCACCGGTCGGCAGGGTGTCATCAGCGTCGACACCTGCGCCACGGAACGGCGGACCCGTGCCTATCTCGACTCCATCGCCACGGTGACACGCCTCCCGGTCCGCACGCTGGTCAATACGCATCATCATGCCGATCACACGTACGGCAACTTCCTGCTGCCCGGAGCGACGGTCGTGGGGCACGAGCAGACCCGGGCGGAGGTCATGGCGTTCGGGCGGCAGGTGAACCGGGGCGTGTGGAACGACGTGGAGTGGGGCGAGTTCGAGCCCGCACCGCCGTTCCTCACCTATACCACCGGGGTCACGCTGTGGGCCGACGACCTCCGCTGCGACGTGCGGTACGTGGGCATGCCGGCGCACACGACGAACGACTCGCTCGTCCATCTTCCCGAGCATTCCGTGCTGTTCGCCGGCGACCTGCTGTTCCCCGGAGGCACCCCTTTCGTCCTCATGGGGTCGCTGAGCGGCGCGATCGAGGTGCTGGAGAAGGTGATACGGCCGCTCGGCGCACGGACCATCGTGTCAGGGCACGGTCCGGTGGGCGGGCCCGAGGTCATCGACGACATGCTCGGCTACCTGCGCTTCGTGGAAGATCTCGCCCGCCGGGCCCGTGAGGCCGGGCTGACGCCTCTGGAGGCGGCCCGCGAGGCCGGCCTCGGCCGCTTCGCGGATCTGCTGGACGCCGAGCGCATCGTGGGAAATCTGCACCGCGCGTACGCCGAACTCGACGGCGCCGCTCCGGGTGCCCGGATCGACACGGCCGCGGCCTACCGGGACATGGTGGCCTACAACGGCGGACGTCCGCTGACCACCCACGCCTGACCACACTTTCACCGACGCCACCGCCCGCGCGATGGGCAACGACAAGGAATCGGGCATGCTCATGCTGCACTCCTCGCGACCCCTCGGACCGGCTCCGTGTCACCGGCGCACCACCGCCGGCGGGACGGGCCGCGGCACTCCATCCCGCTCGCCCCACGGCGAGAGGGCATCCTTGTGACACGGCCCTGGCGCGTCACCGTCGTCGGCAGCGGCCCTCGCGGACTCATGGTGACCGAGAGGCTCGCCGCCCGGCTCGCCGGACAGCCCGCCGGGCGGCCGGTGGAGCTGTGCCTGATCGACGAGGTGGAGGTGGGCTGCGGCCGCATCTACCGCACCGACCAACCGGCGTGGCTCCTGATGAACACCCCGGTCGGCATGATCACCGCCTTCTCGGGGCCACCCGACGACGGGCCCGCACGGGCCGGCGCCGGTCCGGCGTTCGCCCAGTGGTGGTCCGCCGGACCGCCCGGCTACCCCGGCCCGGAAGGGTATGCGCCCCGCGCGGTCTACGGCCGCTACCTGCGCTTCGCCCTGGACGCCGTGGCGCGGGGCCTGCCGCCGCATGTCCGGCTGCACCGCGTCCACTCGTCCGTCCGGGACCTGCGGCCGGCCGGGGGCGGATACCGGCTCCTGCTGGCGGACGGGGCACAGTGGGAGTCGGATCGGGTGGTCCTGGCCACCGGCCATCCGCGGCCTGCGGCACAGGGCGCGCGGACGGACCTCGCTCGGGCCGCAGCCCGACGTCCAGGACTGCGCCACATCCCGGGCGACTCCCCCGCCGACATGCCGCTCGACTCGCTCCCGGCGGGCGCCGCCGTCGGCGTGCTGGGGCTCGGTCTGTCCTTCTTCGACATCATGGCCGCCTGCACCCTCGGTCGCGGTGGACGTTTCGCCCAGGGCGCCGACGGCGACCTGCGGTACCAGCCGAGCGGTGCCGAGCCCGTTCTGGTGGCCGGTTCCCGCGGCGGTCTCCCGCTGATGGCCAAGGGCGACAACCGCAGGCCGCCCGGCTTCAGCCACCGGCCGGTCCTCTTCACCCCGCAGCGCGTGCGGGATCACGCCCGCGGGCCGCTGCTGGACTTCGCGACCGACGTCCTGCCCTGGCTGACGGCCGAGGTGGAACTCGTCTACCACGGCACCGCGCTGCGGCAGGTCCGAGGTGAGCGGGCGGCGTCCGCCTTCACCGACGAGGTGATCCGGTCCGCGGCCGGCGGCGTCCCGGACGTCCGCTCGGCCGCGGCGCGGCACAGCGGGCCCGAGCTGCCCCCGGTCGACCTGGAGGCGCTGGCCCGGCCCTTCGCCGGCCTCGAATTCGACGGTCCGAAGGCGTTCGACGACCACCTGGTCGAGGTGCTCCGCACCGGCGTCCGGGAGGCCGAGCGGGGCAACGTGGACTCGCCGCTGATGGCGGCGCTCGACGTGGTCCGGGACACCCGCTGGGTGCTTCGCTCGTGCGTCGACTTCGGCGCTCTGCGCCCTGCCGCGCACCGGGACGACTTCCTGGGCCGCTTCATCCCGTCCTCCAACGTGCTGCTGGCCGGACCGCCTCCGGTCCGCATACGGCAACTGCTGGCCCTGATGGCGTGCGGACTGGTGCGGGTGGTGGGGCCGGAGGCGAGCGCCGCGGCCGATCCCGGCAGCGGCCGGTTCGCCATGTTCTCTCCGCGCGTCGCGGGATCGCGTGTCCTGGTGGACACCGTCGTCGACGCGAGGGTTCCCGGCACGGACCTCGGGCGCGATCCGGCCGAGCTGACCCGGAATCTGCGGGAACGCGGTGTGTGGACCGAGTTCGTCCATCGCGCCGACGGCGACACGTTCGCCACCGGCGGAGTAGCGGTCACCCGTGCGCCGTTCCACCCCCTGAATCGTGACGGGGCTCCGGACGCCGGACTGTACGTCCTCGGCATTCCCACGGAGAACACCCGCTGGTTCACCCAGGTCGGGTTCGCCCGGCCCGGCCCCTGGGGCGACTTCGTCCGGGACGCCGACGCCATCGCGGCACACGCCCTCGACGGCTGAGCGGTCCCTCCGGTCACTGTCCCGGTGTGCCGCCCCGGTCCCGCCACGGCCGCCATGGCCGACGGGGCCGGGGCGGCGGGACGCGCCGACCGGCGGTTGCGGGTCAGTGCGTCCTCAGCGGGCCGTCCTCAGCGGGCCGTCGCCCCTGGCCCGCACCGCGCCCTTCGACCGGCGTCCGGGCGTCGCCGGGCATCCACACATCCTCCACGCCGAGCTGGTCCGGGTGGTATTTGCCGAGCGCGCTGATCAGCAACCGCAGTTCGAGGGCCAGACACTCGACCAGGTTCACCAGGCCCGCCTCGGGATCCTCGTCCGCGGCCAGCAGCGCCGCTCGGCCGAGACCGACCGCACGGGCGCCCAGCGCCAGGCTCTTGACCACGCGCGTGCCCTCCCACATCCCGCTGCTGACCAGCAGGCTGTGCGGGTGTGCCACGATCCGGCGCAGGCATTCGGCCAGGGGCAGGCCGACGTGGTCGAGGAAGGCGGTGGGCGCCCAGCCGGTGCCGCCGGCCTGGCCGTCCACGGTGACCGCGTGCGCGCCGGCCTGCCAGGCCGTCTCGGCGGCCGGTGCCACGTCCCGGGCCGGCGGCAGCTTCACCCAGGTGCGGGCGCGCGGATAGTTGTTCCGCATCATCCGCACCTGCTGCCGCAGGATCTCTTCGGTGAAGGTGCCCGGCGTACCGCAGCGGAGCACCTGGTCACCGTCCGGGAGAGGGATCAGTGTGTACTGTCCGGCGAGCCGCGCGGCGCGCGCCCGCCCGAGCACGGTCATGCCGCCGAGTCCCGGCTTGGCGCCCTGACCCGCTTTGAGCTCGAAGGCGAGGCGACCGGTCTCGACCAGCGGCTGGACCGCGGGGTCGCTGTAGACGAGGTTCCACACCTCGGAGTCGGCGTCCTCGGTGCTCTGCTGCACGACGATCCCTCCCTCGTCGCGGCGTGCCGCCTCGACGTAGGCGTGGACGCGGCGCAGCAGGCTGTCACCGTCGTGCCCGGTGCGGCCGTAGCCGTTGACCGGCACGATGTTCTCGCCGATCACCATGGGGATGCCCAGTCGTCCGGCCTGGCGGCTCACCGCGACACCGAGATCGGTGGCCGCCGCCCTCGTCGAGCCGAACGCCGAGACGTACACCGGCAGCGTCGACCGCAGCCCGCCGACGTCCGCCTCGAGACGGACGTCCTCGTGGACCGGCTCACGTCCCAGCTCCAGCAGCTTCTCCCACCGGAACGGTGTGAAGACGGGCGGTACGAGACGCATCCGGTCCAGCTCGTCACCGGCGAGGGAGCCGCCGCCGAACAGCGTGCTTCCGTACTCCTCGACCGCCGGGAACGCGGCGCGCGGCCCGCGGCGTGCTCGGTCCCGGACCTGCGCCTCGGGAAAGCCGGGGGCTCGTAGGGTCATGGCGCCACCACTCCGGGAAGCTTCGGGTAGGCGGTGGCCTGCCAGATCGCGTCCAGGCCGGCGATGTAGCGGGTCAGCCGCTGGGCGCCGATGCCGAATCCGGCGCTGGCGGGGATGCCGTCCCGGGCCATCTCGACGTACCAGGCGTACTTGGCCGGGTTCTCACCGGTCTCCCGCATCCGGGAGATGAGGTTGGCGTACCGGAACTCCCGCTCGCTGCCGCTGGCCAGCTCGCCGAAGCCTTCCGGGGCCAGCAAGTCGAAGTTGCGCAGCCGGCCCGGGTCGGCCGGGTCCTCACGGTCGTAGAATCCGCGCGAGCCCTTGGGGTAGTCGGTCACGAAGAACGGGCGGCTCGCCTTCCGCGACAGCTGCTCCTCCGCCTCCCAGTTGATCTCCGCATCCGGGCTCTGCGGCACGCCGAGCCGGTGCAGGTCGGCGACGGCGTCCGTGTGCGTGACCCGGTCGAAGGGGCCGGACGACAAGTCGACGAAGGCGTCCGCGGTCCGTCCGAGCGCCGCCATCTCCGCGCCGGCTCGTCCGAGCGCCCCGCGTACCGCGTGCCGGACGATGTCCTCGGCGACCGCCATGGCGTCCTCCCGGGAGGCACCGGCGATCTCCACGTCGATCTGGTGAAACTCCGTCAGATGTCGATGGGTCGCGGATGTCTCCGGCGGCTCCAGACGGACGTTGGGCGCGATGTAGAAAATCTTGTCGAAGGTCAGCAGCGCGGCCTGCTTGTACAGGATGGCACTGGTCATCAGCTTGTACTTGTGGCCGTAGTAGTCGATGTCGACCTGCTTGGCGCCCCGGCTGCCGGGGTCGGTCACGGGGCCGATGACCGGCGGCAGCAGCTCGGTGAAACCGCTCTCGCCCAGGTATGCGCGCACGGCCCTGAGAATCTCGTGCTGGATCACCAGTGCCGCCCTGGTGGCCGGCCGTTCCAGGTGTCCGCGCGGGCTGTCCGGCAGCTCGGTCATGAGAAATCCGTTCCTTTCGGTTCGCGGGCCGGGCATCCGCTCGCGTGGGCGAGCGCGTCGAACTTCCGCTGTACGTGGGTGAGTGAGGTGAGCAGGCCGTCGGAGGTGAGCGCGTGGCGTCGGCCGGCGACCGCGGACGAGGGGATGGGCATCGTGCCCACGCTCGTCCAGCGCAGCCGGCCGCCGGCGTCGATGTAGCTGCCGCTGTCGCCCCTGTTGTCGGGATGCAGGCAGTACGGCACGTCGAGCAGGCCGCGGGCGAAGGCGTCGATCAGGGCCTGACCGATGTCCTCGTGCAGTTCGAGGACGCACTCGACCAACCGCCGGGCCTCGGCCAGCACCTCGTTGTCCCCGTCGTCGCTCCCGGTGCCGGGCACATGGGCCGACGTGCGCGCCATGAGCGAGGCGATCTCCAGTGCCTCGACGTTCTCCGCCACCGTCGGCAGCCGGTGCGCCTCGTAGGCGGTCTTGACGATGAGGCGTGCCGCGCCGGTCCGCACCGCCAGTGCCGCCGCCTCCTCCAGCAGCAGCAGCGCTCCCCGCCGGGTGCGCGGGTAGACGCCCATGTAGGCGTACAGGACGACGTGCCAGTCCACATCAAGGAGCAGTTCGGCGGCCAGGGTCCGCAGCGCGCGGATGGCCTGCCCGTCCTGTTCGGCGTCGGTCTGCTGGGCGTAGCTCAACGACAGGCTGCGCAGGCCCAGCTGACGGAAGAAGAGCGCTTCGAGGACGCTGAGCGCGACCAGCAGGCTCGGCGGGCACAGCTGGCCCATCACACAGCCGCCGAAGGTCTCCAGGTGCGGCTCCGCCCCACGCCGGCGGACCTCGGTGAGGAGTGCGCAGCTCTCCCGCCAGTTCCTGACGGACTCGCGCAGCGGTGTCCTGCCGTACGGCAGGCAGTAGGAGACCGGGCCGCCCTCGGTGGCATCCAGGCCGGCGCGGGTGAGCGCGCTGATGATGGCCTGCGGGCGGGCCGAACCGTGCCGCACCTGGACCGGGAAGTCGGGCCCGAGCACGCCGTCCAGGACGGCGCGGTTCACGGCCGCGGGGTGCGTGGCGATCGGATAGCCGTTGAGCGGCCGGCCGTCGTCCAGGGCTTGCCGGGCCGCCTGGTGCAGACCGACCCGGGTGAAGCTGTCGATGGTCAGCGTTCCGACGGTGGTCGCCGCCGCTGCGCGGACGGCGAGGAGTCCCGACCGCATGATCGCCGGATCGGCGAAGCCCATTCGGGGCTGGACCACCAGGTGCCCGTCCCGCTCGGCCTGTGCGACGTAGGCGCCGAACGCGTTCTTCGGTGCTGGGGTCAACGCGTTGCCTTCATGGACATCGACGCCACGAAGTCGCGGAAGGGGCCGAGCCCGTCGGAGTCGGTGACGACGAGGTCGAAGCCTGCCGCACGCAGCCGCTCCGACTCGGCCGCCTGGTCCTCCACGCCGGTGCCGAGCTTGCCGCCGATGACCAACGGTGTGCGGGCCAGTTCGGCACTGCCTCGGATCAGCCGGCCGATCACCGGGCCTTCGCCGAAGCCGAGTCCGTTGACGCTGCTGACGACGACCAGGTCCGGTGAGAGTTCCCGGCAGCGCCGCAGCAGCAGTTCGTGGGGTACGCACGGGCCGAGGTTGGTCACCCTGTGCCCCCACTCCCGTAGCAGCAGTTCCAGGTACGTCAGGTTCCAGGTGTGGGAGTCGGATGCCGTTGCTGTGAGTACCACGTTGAGTCGTTGCATCGATTCCCTCCCGAGAGCTCGGTGACTCGCGGCACACCGAGTGCTTGCCCGGCCAACGCGACGACTCTATGAGACGGGGTCGGTCCGAACCGGCAGTGCCGACGGCAACTGATCGGCGGGAGCGGTGGGCAGATCGCGGTGCCGGCGGATGGGGCTGAACACCAGGATGAGACTGGTCAGCGCGAACGCGCTCGCCGTCACCCAGACCGTGGCGCGCAGTCCGAACGCCGTGCTCATCACACCCCCGAGCACCGCGCCGACCGGAATGGCGCCGTAGTTGAGGAACTGCATGCTGACGACGACTCGGCCAAGCATCGGCCGGGGGCAGTACGACTGGCGGAAACTGCCCTTGATGACGTTGCCGACCATCACGCCCAGCGAGATCATCAGCCCTCCCACCACCACGAGGAGGAGCCCGAACCCCGGACCGCCCATCGGGATCAGCAGCGCGAACGGCATCGCCGTCTGGCCGATGAGCAGGCCGTGGGCGCTGCCGAACCGGCGGATGACCCACGGGGCGACGGCCGCCCCCAGCACACCGCCCACGCTGATCCCGGCCATCGCGACACCTGCCGCGCCGGCACCGACTCCCAGCTCACGCACGAGGAACACCACCAGTACGGCGGTGAACCCGTTGAGCGCCAGATTGGCCGCCGCTCCGTACAGGGTGAAGACGCGCAGGTAACGGTCGCGGATGACGAAGCGCAGTCCTTCGGCGATCTCCTGGCGCAGCCCGCTGTTGCTCCGCGCGGAGGCGCTTCGCCGTTCCTCATCCTGTCTGATGGAGAGCAGGCAGATGGAGGACACGAGGAAGGACAGCGCGTCGGCGAACATCCCCCACACCGCTCCGACCGTCTGTGTGATCAATCCTCCGAGACCGGGACCGGCGATGTCCGCGGCGGCGGCGCTGCCCTGGAGCTTGGCGTTGCCCTCGGCCAGATCCTTCTGGCCGACCAGCGAGGGGAGGTAGACCTGGTAGGCGGTCTCGAAGAACACGGCCGCGGTTCCGGCGGCCAGGGCGACGAACATCATCTGCCCGATGGTCAGCACGTCCAGCCAGGCCGCGACCGGCACGCTCAGGAAGCTGATCAGCGACACTCCGTTGCACACCAGCATCACCCGGCGGCTGGGCAGGCGGTCGACCCAGGCCCCGGCCGGCAGGCCGACCAGCAGCCAGGGCAGCCAGGTCATCGCGGCCAGCACACTGACCAGGAAAGTGCCGGCGTCCAGGGTGACCAGCGCCACCAGCGGGATGGCGATGCGGGAGACGCTGCTGCCGAGCTTGCTCGTCGTCTCACCGATCCAGAGCAGCCGGAAATCCCGATGCCGCAGGAGTCCGCCGCGGGCTCC
This sequence comes from Streptomyces sp. NPDC001532, assembly GCF_040298625.1. Taxonomy (NCBI): domain Bacteria; kingdom Bacillati; phylum Actinomycetota; class Actinomycetes; order Kitasatosporales; family Streptomycetaceae; genus Streptomyces; species Streptomyces sp. NPDC001532. The sequence continues at coordinate 172,989 of NZ_JBEPAL010000010.1, read as the reverse complement.
TCGCCGCTTCGTTCCACCGGCGTCGACGCTCTCGTCGGTCATGCTTCCTCCAGTCGCCCGTTCGCCGCTAGGTCGTTGACGGATGAGCGCACCACGCGCTCAGGCGGTCCGTCCTCAGACGTTGGCCGGCAGGCGGGCCGCGATCTCCTCCACGACCTCTTGCCGCCCTTCGTAGGGGAATTCCTCCCTGGGCCAGTGGACCACCATGTCGGTGAAGCCGATGCCCGCATAGAGCTCCGCGGCGTCGAAGAAGGCGTCGGCCGACTCCATGGTGCCGTCCACCATTCCCCCGGTGAGCAGCACCCGGTCGATGGTCGCCGGATCACGGCCCGCCGCCTCGCAGGCACGGTCCAGTGCCTCCGACTGCTTGCGGAACAGCGGGAGCAGGTCCTCATAGGGCTGCCGGTCGAAGTTGCCGGCCTTTCCGGCGGTCACCCACAGGTCTCCGTACTCCGCGGCCAGCCGCATACCGCGTGGTCCGGTCGCCGCGACGGCGATGGGCAGCCGGGGGCGCTGCACGCAGCCCGGGCGCATGTGCACCTCGTGGGCGCTGAACCAGGTGCCCTGGTGGGACGTCGTGGGCGAGCGCAGCAGGCTGTCGGTCAGTGCCACGAACTCGGCGAACCGATCAGCGCGTTCGCCGGGACTCGGCGACTTACCTCCCATCGCCTCGTCGTCGTAGACGCCGGCGCCCGCGCCCAGCCCGGCCACGATCCGTCCGTCCGACAGGTCGTCCAGGGCCATGAGTTCCTTGGCGAACGTGACCGGGTGACGGAAGGTCGGACCGGCCACCATCGTGCCCAACCGGATGCGCGAGGTGGCGGAGGCGGCCGCGGCGAGCGTGGGGACGGCTCCGAACCAGTCCTTCTCGCGCAGCCATCGCCACATCAGGTGGTCGTAGGTCCACGCGTGGTCGAAGCCGAGTTCCTCGGCTCGCTCCCAGCGCCGCCGGGCCGCGGCCCAGCGCCGGTCGGGGAGGATCAGCACGCCGTATCGCATCGGGTCACTCCCTGTCAGACGAACTGCGGTCGCAGGTCGAGATCGCTGGGGTCCATCCCGGCGGCCAGTTCGGCCACCCGCAGTATGATTCCGATCAGGTCGCCCTCGATGTCGAGGACCTCCTCGCCGCGCAGTTCCGCGGGCCGCTCCGCCTCGTCCCCAGGTGCTGTCAGACCGTGCTCGGCCAGGTCGAGCGTCACCGCCTCCAGGCGGCGCAGCAGCTGCGGAACGGCTCTGTCCGCGCACTCGGGTGACCGCGCGGTCAGGAAGTAGGTGTCGAAGAGGGTGCCGAGCAGCTCGGGGGACAACGTGCCGTAGGACGGCGCTTCCTGGAGCAGCGAGCCGCCGGCCGGCACCAGCTTGGCGGCGACCCCCGCGTGGATGTGCCGGTACAGCTCGACGGTACGGCGCAGGGTGACCGCTTCGTCCGTGCTGCCGGACCATTCCGGCCGCCGGCCGCGGAAGACCTGGCGGACGGCCGCGAAGTCGGGTGCCCAGGTGCCGCTGAAGCCGGGGTGCGCGAGGAACATCGAGGGCCGGATCAGCGACTCGTAGATGTCGCGCGGGCAGGAGGCGGTGTAGAGCAGCATCGAGCAGTAGCCCCGCACGTACGCGGTCATCGCGGCGACGGCCCGGGCCTGCCGGCCGCCGTCGGTGAGAGCCGCGGTCCGCATCTCCTGGAGAATCAGACGCCACAGCACGAAAGAGATCTGGTGGCCGGTGATCCAGCGGAACCAGTAGACCCTGGGATGTGCCGCCTGCCGGGCGGCGGGGGCGTCCAGCGGCTGGGGAGCCTGTCCGTGCGCCAGCAGGGTGGGGCAGAACGCTGTCGCTCCGGGGCCCGGCTCGGTGTCCAGGCGGAGCCGTTCGATCTCCTCGCCGGGTGCGGCTGCCGGGGGCAGGATCAGTGGTTCGATGCCGTAGGGCCCGTCGGAGTAGGTCCAGCCCTCGGGAGCGGACAGCTTGGCGGCCATCGCTTCAAAGGTGGTGTTCATGAACCGTCCGGCACATAGGTGAACTCGAATTCGAGTCCGTTGACGTCGTAGGTGTAGAAGCTCTGCACACCGTCCGCGTCGATCACGATCTCGCTCGGCTGATCCGGGCGGGCGAAGCGGTAGCGGCCGGAGTCGTACAGCTCCACCCAGTGGCTGCGCCGCCGCTGGAGCTCCTCGGGCGAGTCCACCGCCAGGCAGGTGTGCTGGAACTGAACGGTGTTGCCGCCGGGCAGCCGGTCGTCCTGGCCGGCCTGCTCGAACAGGTGGAACCGAGTGTCCCCGACGAGGATTTCGGTGAGCCGGGTGATGCCGGGCAGCCGGCTGAGCGTCAGTTCGGAGAACTTCTCCAGGGTCCAGGTCTCGCGGGCCCCGAGATAGTCGGCGTACCAGGCCAGGCAGTTGTCCAGATCAGCGGTCTGGATGCCGATGTGATGGTGGACCGTCATTGATGCATCCCGTCGTCTCGCCCGATTCATGGAGCGGTGTGCCGGACCGGCGGCCGAAACCCTGCTGATGAGGTTCCGGCCGCCCGCCGGCCCGCTTCGCCGGTAGGAATTTCCCCGCTACCGGGCACGCCCTACTTCTCGATGCGCTCCAGGTTCGTGTGGCGGTAGAGGTCCGCCACCTTCTTGACGATCCGCTCGTCATTGCTCAGCCGGGCGATCTCCTTCATGGTGCTCCAGACGAAGTTCGCGCCGCCGTCCTTCCGGTAGTGCTTCTTGATGACGAGGCCGAGGACATCCATGATGTTCTCCTCGTCGATGATCCCGGAGAGTGCGTGAAGGCCTTCGCGCTCGCCTTCGGTCAGCTCTGGACGAACGCAGAGATTCGACTGCGGAATCCCACCGGACAGCTCGTGGTCGAACTTGAAGAGGTCCTTGACGTCGGCGACATCGGCGACATCGATGAGCAGGTGGACGCGGCGGGTCTCACCGATGACGCCAGCGCTGTGCGGCTTGGTGACGTCGATGAACCAGACCTCTCCCTCCTTCATCCGGTAGACCGAGTCCGATTCGTTGAACATCGCGTCCTCGCCGGTGGAGAGCACGATGTGCACCCGGTGCGCGATCCGCTCCTTGGAGACCTCGTCGGACAGTTCCACGTAGTCGCAGTGCGGGACCAGCACACTCTTGCTCAGCGCGATCAGGCGGACGAACGTGATGTGCTCGGTCGCGAAGTGCGTGCGGATCAGTTCCTGCACATAGGGCAGGCGCTCGCCGTCGGCCGTGAATTCGGCCGGCGTGGACGGGTCGAACTGCGAGAGCAGACTGCCTTCGCCACCGCCCGGCGCCATCAGCATCGCGCTCTTCCAGGGGCGGCCGCAGACGAACTCGTCGTACGGCTCGGCGAAGTTGATGCCGAAAGTCGCCTCCAGGTCTTCCGACAGTCGCGTCCGGTCGAGGTCGAGCTTCCCGATCAACTGCGTGCGCATGACTCACTCCTTGACTCGTTCATGGACCCAGAGAGATGCGATCGCCGGGCGCGGCCGTGCGGCGCCGACGGAGAATCGCCCAGGAGAAATGCGAGGAATCGCGCTGCCCGGATGTCGGCAACTCACCTCTGTGACGAAAACCTTAAGAGGCCTGCCTCGCATCGACGGGCAGCATCGGAGGCAAGCCGGAGGCAGCTGCCGCGCCCTCCGCCCCGGTGTGCAGCCGGCCCGGTGTGCGGTGCCGACGCGACGAGCCCGGACCGTCGGCGATCGACGGGCCGGGCCCTGAGGCGTCGGAGGCGAGACGGTCAGCCGGTGACCGGGGTGGCGCCCGCATCCGCGCGCAGCACGCGCCGGAGCCCGAGTGCGGGTCCGGCCTGGGGAGCGCGCTCCATGCGTTCGGCGAGACCGGCCGGGGTCGGGGACGCGAACACGTCGGCGACGGAGAGCTTCACGCCCAGCCGGCTGCGGATGCGCGCCACCAGCCGGGCCGCGTGCAGCGAGTGCCCGCCCAGCTGGAAGAAGTCGTCGTCGGGCCCGGCCCCGGGGACTTCGAGCAGCTCGGCGAACAGGTCGCACAGCACCTTCTCCCGCTCGGTGGCCGGCGCTCTGCCGCCCGCGCGCGCGATGAACACCGGTGCGGGCAGGGCTTTACGGTCGAGCTTGCCGTTCGCGGTCATCGGCAGTGTCTCCAACGGCACGAACGCGGACGGGACGAGATGGTCCGGCAGTGCGTGCGCGGCGGCCGACCGCAGTCGCTGCTCGTCGAAGACCCCGTCCGCAACGGTCACCACATAGGCGACCAGCCGCCAGTCCCCCGGCCGCGCCTCGCGGGCCAGCACGGCGACCTGGGCGACCGACTCGTCGCGAGCCAGCACGGCCTCGACCTCGGCCGGCTCGACCCGGAAGCCGCGGATCTTGACCTGCTGGTCGATACGGCCGATGTAGTCGAGCAGTCCGTCCGGGCGCCGCCGGACCAGGTCTCCGGTCCGGTACATCCGGCTGCCGGGGGCGCCGTACGGATCGGCGACGAAGCGCTCCGCGCTCAGACCGGGCCGGCCCACGTAACCGTGCGCGATGCCGACGCCGGCCACGTACAGCTCACCGATCACTCCGGTGGGAAGGAGATCCAGGGCAGGACCGAGCACATAGGCCCGCTTGTTGGTGACCGGGACCCCGATCGGCAGGGCGGGTGCGGCCAGATCGGACGGCTCGACGAGGTGGCAGGTGGTGAAGCCCATGCTCTCGGCGGGGCCGTAGCCGTTGACCACCCGCAGGCCGGGATGTGTGCGCAGCGCCTTCGCCACATGCGCGACCGACGCGGGCTCGCCGCCGGTCATCGCGAACCGCACGCCCTGGAAAGCCGCCGGATGCTCATCGATCAGATGGTTGAACAGGCTCGCCGACAGTTGGAGCATCGTCACATCGTGCGCGCCCACGAGGTGCTCGATCTCGGCGGGCTCGGGGTTCTGCCCGGCCTGGAGGACGCAGGTCCCGCCGTGCAGCAGTGCTCCGAAGAGCTCCAGGGCGAAGGCGTCCCAGGAGACCGGGGAGCACTGGAGGTAGACCTCGTCCGGCCCGAAGGCGCAGTAGTCCTGCGCGATGTAGGTGCCCACCAGGGCGAGATGCGAGGTGGCGATGCCCTTCGGCCGCCCGGTCGAACCCGAGGTGAACATCACGCAGGCCACGTCCTGCGGCCGCACCTCGGTGTCGAGGTCGTCCGCCGGGCGGGCGGCGATGTCCACACGCTCCTCGTCCAGGCAGCACAGGGCCGCGGTGGTCCGCAGACCGGCCCGGAGGGCCGCGGAGGTGATCACCAGGGTGATGTCCGTCTCGTCGACGACGGAGTGAATCCGCTCGGCGGGGAATTCCGGGTCCAGCAGCGTGTAGCCGGCACCCGCCTTGAGCACCGCCAGCAGGGCCACGACCATCGCTGTCGTGCGCTCAAGGTGGACGCCGACCAGGGCTCCCGTGGCGACACCGCGCTCCACCAGGTGGTGGGCCAGCCGGTTGGCGCGGGTGTTCAGCTCCCGGTAGGTGAGGCGCTCCGCGCCGAACACGAGTGCGACGGCGTCGGGGCGTGTCCGTGCCTGGGCCTCGACCATGCGGTGCAGCCGGGGGTCGGCCGGCAGCGGGGCGGTCGTGCCACTCCACGCCTCCAGCTGCCGCTTTTCTCCGGCGGCCAGCAGTTCCACGCTGCTCAGCCGGGCTTCCGGCTCCCGCACCATCGTTTCGAGGACGCGCAACAGCCGCGCGGTGAGCAGTGTGACGGTGTCGCGGTCGAACAGGTCGGTGGCGTACTCGAAGTGGCCCTTCATGCCGTCCCCGGTCTCCTCCAGGAACAGCGTGAGGTCGAATTTCGCCGTCGTGGTGGTCAATGCCTCCGGTGTCGCGCGGACGCCCGGCAGGTCGAGGGCCGCGTGCTCGTTGTTCTGCATCACGAGCATGGTCTGGAAGAGCGGCTGCCGGGCGGTCGATCGCACCGGGTTCTGCTGCTCGACCACCCGCTCGAACGGCACGCTCTGATGCTCGAAGGCGGCGAGATCCGTCTCCCGCGCGCGTTCCAGCAGTTCGCGGAAGGTCGGATTGCCCGTGAGGTCCGTGCGCAGGACCAGGGTGTTGACGAAGAACCCCACGAGGTCGTCCAGTTCCTCGTACTCCCGGCCGGCCACCACGGTCCCGATGGGCACGTCGGTGCCGGCTCCGAGTCGTGACAGCAGCGCGGCCAGCCCCGCGTGCATCACCATGAACGGGGTCACACCAAGGCGTCGGCCCAGGGCGACGAGTGCCCGGTACAGGTCTGCTTCGACCTCGACCGGAACCGATGCCCCCGAGAGGCTGGGTGTCTCCGGCCGCGGCCGGTCGGCCGGGAGGGCGATCTGTTCGGGCAGCCCGTCGAGTGTCCGCCTCCAGTGGTCGAGCTGCCTCGCGGCGAGGCTGTCCGGGTCCGTGTCGTCGCCGAGGACGTCGCTGTGCCACAGCGCGTAGTCGGCGTACTGCACCGGCAGGTCGCGCCACTGCGGCCGCGCACCTGTGAGCCGGGCACGGTAGGCGTCCGACAGGTCGCTCATCAGCGGCCGGAGCGACCAGCCGTCGCAGACGGTGTGGTGGACGACCAGGAGCAGCACCTGCTCGTCGGCGCCGAGGCCGATCAGGTGCGCGCGGAGCAGGGGCCCGGTGCCGAGGTCGAAGACGTACGCGCCATGTGCGGCGAGCACGTCGGGGAGGTCGCCTGGCGCGCAGTCGGTGCGGTGCAGCGGGACACGTGCCTCGGCCGGGTCCAGCACCCTCTGGTGGACCTCGCCGTCCGTGTCTGCGAGGACGGTCCGCAGGGCCTCGTGACGTTCCACGACGTCGTTGATCGCGTGCTCCAGGGCGCCGGCATCGACGGCGCCGTGCAACCGGTACGCGTACGGGATGTTGTAGGACGCGCTGGGGCCCAGGATCTGGTCGACCGTCCACAGGCGCCGCTGGGCCGGCGACGGGGGCAGCGGGTCGGGTCGCGGCACGACCGGCCGCGGTGCGGACAGCGCCCGGACCGACTGCTGGATGTAGGCGTCGAGTGCGGCGACCCGCGGTGCCCGGAAGACGGCCGAGAGGTCGGCTTCGATGCCGAACACCTTGCGGATGCGGCCGGCGACGCGGACGGCGAGGAGGGACTGCCCGCCCAGATCGAAGAAGTCGTCATGCAGGCCGACGGTGTCGAGGCCGAGGACGTCGGCGAAGATGCCGCAGAGGATCTCCTGGGCCGGAGTGCGGGGTTCGGCCGCGCCGTCGGCCGGGGTGCCGGTGGTGACGTCCGCGACGGACCCCTCCGCTTCGGGCAGGAGTTCGAGGTGGCCGTCCGGTCGCCGCCGGGCACGGTGACCGGTGGGCAGAGTGCCCGGTACGCCGAGGAGACACGGCCTGCCCGCCGGGTCGAGGACGGTCAGACGGCTGCTGACGGTGGGGCGTACCTCGGGGTGGTCGCGATGGAAGGCGTCGAGCGCGGTCACGCTCGGAAGGCCGCCGGTCAGATGGAGGCCGGTGCCGCCGCGGCCGTGATCCACCAGCTCGTCCAAACGGCCGGCGGGGACCACAAGGCAGCCAGGCGCCACCTCGGGGACAGCGGTGAGCCGCTCCTCCTCGCCCGGCAGACGCAGATCCGCGTCGGAGACAGGGGCGTCGGGAGTGGTGACGAGGGCCTCCAGCACACGGACGAAGCGCCGGGCCAGGAGTTCGGCCGAATCGGCGTTCCACAGGTCGCGGGCGTAGTTGAGGAAACCGTGGATCCCGGCCGCCGCTCCGTCGTGGTCGAAGGTCTCCGACAGGTCCAGATAGAGGTCGAACTTCGCGGAGTGGCCCTCGACCGTCTCCGCGGACTCCATGCGCACGTTCAGTCCGGGGAAGTCCGGCCGCGCGCTGTCGTGACTCTGGAGCGCCAGCATGGTCTGGAACAGCGGATGCCGTCCGGGCCTGCGGCGCGGTGCGACGGCCTGGACGATCGCGTCGAAGGGGGCGTCCTGGTGGTCGAAGGCGTCCAGATCAAAGGCGCGCACCCGGTCGATGAGCAGGCGCCAGGTCGGGTCGCCGGAGAGGTCCGTCCGCAGCGGAACGGTGTTCACGAAGAAGCCGACGAGATCGGAGAGGGCATCGTCGGAGCGGCCGGCGGTTCCGGTACCGATCGGTATGTCGTCGCCGGCGCCGAGGCGGTGCAGCAGGGCGGCCAGGGCGGCGTGGAGGACGATGAAGAGGCTCGCGCCGCTCTCCCGGGCGATGCGGCGCAGACCCGAGTGCAGTTCGGCGGAGATGCCGAGGGGAACGGATCCGCCCCGGTACGCGGGCTGCTCAGGGCGGGGCCGGTCGACGGGCAGGGCGATCTCCGCCGGGATTCCGCGCAGCGCCGTCCGCCAGAAGTCCAGTTGCTCGGCGAGCAGGGACGCCGGGTCGTCGGCCGAGCCGAGGACCTCGCGCTGCCACACGGCGTAATCCGCGAACTGCGCCGGCAGTGGCTCCCAGGCCGGTACCGCGCCGTCGAGCCGGGCCGCGTAGGCGTGGGCCAGGTCCCGCATCAGGGGTCGGACCGACCAGCCGTCCACCACGATGTGGTGGAAGACCATGTGGAGGACGGATTCCTGCGGCGCGGTGCGGAACAGCTCCACACGCACGGGCGCCTCGCGCGTCAGGTCGAACACGCGGCGGCCGCTCGTCTCCAGCAGCTCCGCCGGGTCGGCGTCCGGCACGTCCACGACATGGAGTGCGCCCCGGCCGGGTGGCGGACCGATCCGCTGGACCGGGGTGCCGTCGACCTCCGGGAAGCTCGTCCGCAAGCTCTCGTGGCGCTCGATCACGTCCGCGACCGCCGCGTCCAGGGCCGGAACGTCGAGGGGGCCCGAGACGGCCGCCCGTACGACGATGTTGTACGTCCACCCGGTGCGCTCGTACTGGCTGAGCACCCACAGCCGGTGCTGACCGAACGATACGGGGACCACGAATCGCCTCCAATGCGTAGGGAGCCGGCACCGCGCCAGAGGGTCGGCAGACGCACACTAGGCGTCGGTTCCCGGCGTCGGCGGCAGCCTGAGGGGCAGAAGCGGGGCGGCCCCCGTCAGTCGGTCTCGCCGCTGTCCGGGCGGCGCCCGGTCACGCTCGTCAGGAAGGCGGCGAGGCGCCGCACTCCTTCCTCGATCTGCCCGGGATCGAGATAGCTGCACGAGAGCCGCAGCTGGCGATCGCCGGTGCGGTCGAGATAAAACTGGCGCATCGGTGTCCACAGCACGCCGTGCTCGGCGGCGGAGACCTCCAGCAGCGCGGCGTCGACGGGAACGGGCAGTGTCATCCGGACGAAGAAGCCGCCCCGCGGGCGGTTCCAGCGGACTCCGGTGTGCGATCCGTCGCCGAGACGGCGGTCCAGCGCGTCCAGCAGACAGGTCAGGTTCCGCTGGTAGATCGCGGCCTTTTCGCGGCCCAGCGCGGCGACCGATCCGCCGTGTTCGAGCAGCATGCCGCCGATGACGGCCTGGTTCAGCGGGGAGGTGTTGACGGTGACCATGCTCTTCACCGCGGCCAGCTCGTCCGCGAGTACGGTCGTGCCGCTCGCGGAGCCGACCGGCTGATCGGCGATCACGTAGCCGACCCTCGCTCCCGGGAAGGCCACTTTGGCGAAGGTGCCGATGTGGACCACGCTCCGGGCGGCGTCCAGCGCTTTGAGCGGCGGCAGCTCGGCCCCGGACGCCGCGGTGAAGCCGTAGGCGTTGTCCTCGATGACGAGGAAGCCCTCGCGTCCGGCGAGGTCGAGGAGCCGGCGGCGGCACTCCAGTGACATGCGGGCCGCGCCCGGATTGGAGAAGTCGGGTGCGACGTACAGGGCGCGGACCGGTCGGCCGGCCGCCCGGGCGGCACCGCACGTCCGGGCCAGGCCGTCGAGATCGATGCCGCCCTCCGTCTCGTCGACCGCGACCACCTCGACGTCCAGGAGCCGGGCCGCCCCGATGATGCCGACGAAACAGGGGTGGGCGACCGCGAGCACGCCCTGTGCCGGCGACCGGAAGAGGGCGCGCAGCACGAGCAGCATCGCCTCCTGGGCGCCGACGGTCACCACCAGGGCGTTCGGAGCGACGTCGATCCCGTGGTCCCGGTGCAGGGCGTCGGCGACGATGCCGTTGATGATCCCCCGGCTCGGGCCGTACTCAAGAAGCAGTCGGCGCGCCTGCTTCGGGCTCCGCCCGCCGCGGACGAGGTGATCCGTGAACGCGCTGACGTACTTCTCGATGTCGAGGTCGTCCAGCGTGTCCGGATGCGGTGCACCGGGCGCGAAGGAGATCGCTTCCGGGAAGCGGCCCATGACCTCGTTGAGGAACCCGATCGCACCGAGGACCGGGTCCTGCAACGAATCGTGCAGCGAGGAGGGGTGCAGTCTCATCGGTCCGCGCCGTCTACGTCCGGGCCCGCGAGCGCTGCCAGCGCTTCTCCACCTTGGCCAGGACGTCATCGCTGTACGCCCTGGCCACCTGAGTGACCGCGAACTCGGCCAGGTACTCGCGGAAGGTGTCCAGCGGTTCCTCGGCGAGGTTCAGCATCCGCCGGTTCGCGCTCACCGCCGGTGCGCCCAGTTCGTGGACCGCGCGCTCGACGGCCGTGTCCATGTCCTCGGCGGGCACCACCTCGTCGCACACCAGACGGGCGTCGGGATCGCTCATCGCGATCCGGCGACCGCCGAGGATCACCTGCCGTGCGAAGCGAGCGCCGGTCAGCCGGGTGAGCCGCAGATTCCCGAGTCCGGGCACGATCCCCTCCTCCGCGGCGGGCAGGCTGACATAGGCGTTCTCCTCGGCGATGACCCGGTCCATGACGAGGAGGAGCTGCATACCGCCGCCGATGGCGAAGGTGTCCACGGCGGCGACCCAAGACTTCTGGATGACACGGTCGGCCCACAGACCGGCCGACGGATCGCTCAGCAGGCCGCGGAACATCTTGTTGATGTAGCCCAGTTCGCGGCCCATCAGGAAGTCCACGAAGGAGATGTCGCCGTTGCGGAGGTCCTTGAGGTTGATGCCCGCGCTGAACACTCGTCTGCCCTGGTAGCGGGGGTGGTCGACCGCCCCGCCCCGCAGCACTCCGACGCGTACGTCGTCGTCGAGGAGCGCCAGGTCGACGGCTGTCTCCAGGTCGGCTATCAGCTGATCGTCCTCGGCGTTGAGACAGTGGGCGTTGCGGAAGGTCACATGCGCGGCGTGTCCGCGACGCTCCAGCAGCACCGACTTCAGCTCGGCCCGCCCGGTCGCCCGGAAATCGTCCAGCAGCTCCCGCGCGCGAGCCGTGGGCAGCAGCATCGCGTCCACGAGGTGAGGACCGGCGAGAGGCGAGCGCAGGACGGCGCCACAGAAGATTCCCTGGTCGATCTCCCGGCCGTCCCGCTCCGCCTGGATGAACGCCCGGTCCGACTCCAGCAGCTCCCGGGACGGGACCAGGCCGGGGAAGCGCTCCGCCGCGGCCTCCAGCAGTTCCGGAAGCCGCAGGTGTCGGGAGCGGCCGTCCGTCAGGACGTCGTAGACGGCGTCGGTGTGCCGCCCCAGGAAGCGGCGCCGCGCCGTCCTGGCCGCAGCGTGGGCCGCCTCGACGGAGCGCTGCTGAGCGGCGTCGCGTTCGGGTCTGGGAGGCAGCCCGGCCAGTACCGCCTCACCGAGGGCCGCGTACTCGGCCAGGGCCGCCGCGTCGCTGTGGAGGGCGCCGTCGAAGCGCGGCGGCGGAGCCGGCCACACCGGGCCCGGGTCGGGTGTCTCGCCGAAGGTCATGCCCGCGACCTCCCCGCCGGCTCCGGTGCGGTGGGCGCGCCGCTCTCCCGCAGACGGCGCAGCTCACGGTCGCAGGCGGCGAGGTGGAGCCCCAGCGCGTCGTCGTACTCGGCGGTCGCGGCTTCGAGCAACAGCTGCCTGCGGACGGTGATCTCGCGGCCCGACAGCCGCCCGAGCCGCGCCGTCGCCGCGCGCACGACCCCGTGCACATCGTCGTCGACCTGGTCGAGCAGCCCGAGTTCACAGGCTCGCCGCGCGGACAGGGCGGCATCGCCCAGCACCAGCCGGCGGGCTTGTCCGAGTCCCAGGTGCCGCACCAGGCGGTACAGCGACATGCCGGGCCAGATGTGTCCGTCGTTGACCGGCAGCTCCAGTCGGAGGCCGGTGGCGCCGATCCGGACGTCGGTGGCGAGCAGGAGGTCCAGGGCCGGGCCTCGGCAGGTGCCGCGCGCGGCGACAACGGTGACCGCGGTGAGGCGCTCCAGCCTGCGGACCGCCCGCTCCCAGCGGTTCACCGCCTGGATGTCGATCGGTCCGGGCCAGTCGGGCGACGGCGTGTGCCCGGGATCTCCGACGTCCAGGACCACCGGGGCCGGTTCCGGGTGACTCTCGGCCTGGTCGCACACCGAGTTGACGACGCCGGTCAGCTCCGCCAGGGGTCGGGTGAGGTCGATCGTGGCCACCGGGCCGCTTCCGTACGACGGCTCCGCGAGCCGGGGTGTGGTTTGCACTGCGCCAGGGTTTCCTTTCGTCACCAGCGAACCAGGGCCATTTCGACAGTGGATCCGGGCCCCATGGTCATGAGGACACCGAAGTCCCCGGGGCTGACGCAGCCGTCAGCGATCAAGCGCTCGTAGGAGAACAGGAAGGAACCGCTGGAGAGGTTCCCGTGATCGCGGAGCACACCGGTCGTGTGCCGTACGTCATGACGCGTCAGTCCCAGGTTCAGACGTACCGAGTCGATGACCTTCTTCCCACCGGAGTGCACCACCCAGTGGTTGATGTCGGAAGGCCGCAGACCCGTACCGTCCAGCAGCCGGTCCAGCGACATCCCGGCGTGCGCGCCCACGACGTACGGAACCTCGGGGTCCAGATAGAAGCTGTACTTCCCGTGGCTGTCGTCCCAGTCGTAGCGCATCGCGTCGACGGCCTCGGGAATGATGCAGCTGGAGAACCGCAGCAGTCCCGGTCCGGTCACACCGCCGGGCAGCGGCCGGCTCTCCTGCGCGCTCTGTGAGGCGTGACCGGGTGACAGCACCGCGACAGCCGCCGCACCGTCCCCGAACAGACTGTTGACCACGGACGACCGCATCGTTCCGTCGAAGACGTAGACGGCCGAGCAGACCTCGACACACACCATCAGCGCCAGCTCACCGGGGTGCGCATTCGCCCAGCCGGCCACCGCCGTCAGTGCGTTCAGGCCGGCGTTGCAGCCCATGCCCACGACATCCAGGCGTGAGCAGTGCCGGTCGATGCCCAGATCCTTGATGAGCAGTGCCGAGAAGCCCGGGGTGAGCAGACCGGTCGTCGTGACGCAGCACAGGTAACGCACGTCCGCGACCGTCGCGTTCGCGGCCTTCAGACAGGCTTCCACCGCCTCCCGGCCCATGGACAGTCCGTGGGAGAGGTGCTTGCGCAGCAGATCCCCCTGGCTCTCCGTGCCTCTCGACCCGTCCGGGAGCAGCGGAGGAAGCGTCAGTCCGCGCCGCTCGATGGCGCTGTTCAGGAACACCGACCGTATCCGCGGATCAGTGATGTCGAACTCGTCCAGCAGTTCCTGCTGGGTGTACGTGGTGGTCGGCACCGCAGTTCCCACACCCGTGATCCTGGGTGCCGCAGTCTCAAGCAGTTTCACGCTCAACTCTTCCCGTAGATCGGCGTGTTGCGCACACTGCACTGTTGTCCGCCGCCGTTCAGGCCCCGAGCGAAACCCTGGACTCCATGTCGGAGTACTCCGACCGGTACAGGTCGCGCACCAGGTTGAGCACCACGAAGCGCGTCGGCTCGCCCGGTACGGACTTGACACGGCGGACGAGTCCGCGCGCGTAGAGCGCGTGGATGACGCTCTGCGCGTCGGCTGCGGAGCCGCCCAGCAGACCGGCGGCGTCGGCCAGGGTCCAGGGCTGGGCCGAGGCCAGCCAGCGCAGCGCGTCGAACTCGGGGGTCAGGAGGGATTCGAGGGCGCGACGCAGCCATGCGATGAGCGGGTTGCTCTCTCCCGAGGGCGAGGCCGTCAGCCGGACCGGTGAGGTCTCGGCCATCTCCAGGAGTTCCGCCGGTTCGTAGATGAGCAGCCACGAGGCGGCCGAGTCGAGCGCCGCCGGTATCCCGTCGAGATACCAGCATATTCCGGCGATCGCGGTCAACGCCTCCGGGTGCGCCATCGCTTCCGGATGGAACTGGGCACAGCGCGACGTCATGTAGCGCACCGCGGGACAGTCATGGATGGCCGTGCTGTCCGTGCCCCGGCGGCTCCAGTCCGGAACGCCCAGCGGCGCCATGGAGAGCACCGACTCCCCGATCGAGTTCGCCGCGGTCTCGCAGGTCTCGTACAGCACGCGGAGCCCTTGGCAGCACTGCACGAGCACGGTCAGGTCCTGGCGGTCCCGGTCGTCGAGGTCGCGCCCGTCCACGGTGAGAAGGACCTCGTTGCGGGCGAGGGTGCCGGCGACGTCGTCCAGGGTCGGCTCGCATCGGATCAGTTCGGCGACGCGCCGGATCAGCCCGCTCCGCGCGACCGGGCGGCCGGCGGTCGAGTCGCTCGCCCGCTCCAGGCAGATCACCGGCACGAACTCCGTCCGGTGCAGGTCGCTGACCACTTTCCGGATCAGTGAGCTCTTGCCCGTCCCGGGCATCCCCGCCACCTTGACCAGCCGGTGATCGGGCGATCTGAGCAGCCGGACCAGGGTGGCCGTCTCACGCTCACGAGCGATGAGCGGACTCAGCGGCGCCTGCGGCGCGGGGAGTTCGTCGTACAAAGCATGTCCGGGCACCAGGCCGGCCGCGGCTTCCAGCTCCACTCGTCGCGCTTTGCTCAGCCGCAGGGCGTCGGCCAGCAGTCGGATGGTCTGGGTACGCGGAGTTCCGGTGTACGCAAGTTCAAGGTCACGAATCGCTCGCACACTGATGGTGGAGAGTTCAGCGAGCTGTCTTTGAGTCATCCCCGCCCGCTTACGCGCATTACGCAAAATGAGACTGAATCGTGTGTTCGGCACGTGGTTGGCGCTCATGTGCCAGCTCCCCCATCCATCACGCTTGGCTCAATCGAAATGCGTTGCCTCACTCGACTGGAAATCGACGTGTCGCGTCCCCCTTTCTGTCTTATCACGCGCCATCCGAACTTTGAGGCGCATCGGTGATCAAGGATGCGACGTAATTCCCCGAAGCGCAATGATGGCCGAGCATCAGCAGATCCACCTCTTGTCCAATGGTCCGCTCGACGCTCCGGGTCTTTACCTCTCGCGGCTGGGTTCCAACTGGTTTGGACCACTTGTGCCGTGGCTCAACATCACAGCACACCATCGCGTCGGTTTCAAAGGGGTAACCATCGACCGTCCCACTCCCCAAGACGGCGGCACCCAAACTTCCGACCGCACCCGAAGATGTCAAAATCTCCCCGAACCTACGGCTCCGTAATTTACCGTACGTGCGGTTTGGGACGGCACGTCGCACATTTCCATTTGCGGCCTTCACGGCCCGCTCGGCAGGAGCGCCGGTGGCATGATCGCGCCGCAATACTGCCCCACAAAGTGCCGGTCGCTCTCGGCGGCCCTGCATAGTCTCCGAATCGCGGACGGTGCTGCCCGTCATGGGCGATCCGCAGTCACGGCGGTCGGAGAACATCGGAGTGACCATGGTCGACCAACGGCGTCTGCTCGTCCGGGGAGGTCGCGTCGTCACGATGGACGGCACACTCGGCGATCTGGCGGCGGGCGAGGTGCTCATCGAGGGCAACACCATCGTGGCCGTCCGGGAACGGACGCGGGCGACCACCGACGAGGTGATCGACGCCACCGGCGGGATCGTGCTGCCCGGACTGATCGACACTCACATCCACCTGTGGCAGACCGTGCTGCGGGGCATGGCCTCCGGACTGTGGACGGGCGAGTACTTCGAGCGGGTCCTGCCCCACCGTCCACGGTTCAGACCCGAGGACGTGTACGCCGGCGGTCTGGCGGGCGGGCTGGAGCTGCTGTCCAACGGCGTGACGACGGCGGTGGACTTCTGCGACTGCGTCGGCTCCCCCCGGCATGCCGATGCCGCCGTCGCGGGCATGGCCGAGTCGGGTCTGCGCGGCCTGCACGCCTACAGCGTGCGGGCGAACGCGCCCGGCACCTTCGCGGCTCCGGAGGACCGGCTGGCCGACGCGGCGCGGTTGTGCGCCGAGATCCCCGGACGGGGCAAGGGGCGCATCGGCCTGATGGTCGCGATCAGCGACGTCGGAACCGTCGACATCGAGACCACCGCCCGTGAGGTGGCACACGCCCGCACCCTCGGGCTCGGCATCACCATGCACGCGAACACTCCCGGACAGGTCACCGCGCTGCACCGGGCGGGGCTCCTCGGGGAGGACCTGCTCCTGGTGCACTGCAATGTGGTGACGGACGAGGAACTCGACCTGATGGCGAGCACCGGCACGACGATGTCGGTCACTCCCGGTCTCGAACTGGCCTTCGGCTCACCGTTCACCATGCTCGGCCGGGCCCTGCGCCGCGGTGTGCGGGTGACCTGGGGATGTGACATCCCGAGCTTCACCAACGCGGACCTGCTGGCCCAGATGCGCCTCGCCTATCACGTGCAGGGGTGCCTGGACGGCCTTCTGGAGCGGGCCGAGGGGCGTTCCGGGCGGCGGCGCCCAGGCGTTCCCACCCTCACCCCGTCCGACGTGCTGCGATCCGCCACGATCGACGCCGCCCGGGCCATCGGACTCGGCGAGCGCATCGGCTCACTGACGCCGGGAAAACAGGCCGACCTGGTGATCCTGCGCGAATCGGCGTTCGGCGCGTCGCTGAGCGATGCCGCCGCCGCCGTACTGCTGCAGAGCGGAGCCCAGGACGTCGACACGGTCATGGTGGGCGGACGGGTCGTCAAGCGGAATGGCCGGCTGTGCCACGACGGACGGCCCGCCGAGCTGATCGAGGCGGCCCGGACGCATGTGCTGGCCGCGGACGACGGGAGCCGATGACCGCTCGGCGTCGTCCGCGACCGATCGGCCACGGCTAGCGCGCCTGCCAGCGAGGTTCCCGCTTCTCGGCGAAGGCCCGCGGGCCTTCGACGGCGTCCGCGCTGTGCATACGGCGCTCCTCCCAGGGATAGCGGGTGGCGAAGGCGGCCTCCAGGGACAGGGCGGCCGACTTGGCGGCCGCCTCCTTGATGGCGCGAACGGAGAGCGGCGCGCAGCGCCTGAGGTCGGCGACCCACCCCTCGACACAGGCGTCGAGCTCGGCGGCCGGCACGACCTCGTTGACCAGTCCGAGTTCCCAGGCGCGGCGGGCGTCCATCGACCGGCCGGTCAGCAGGTGTCCCATGGCGGTCTTCCAGGGCAGCTGCCGGGTCAGCCGGAAGACGCCGCCCGCGCCCGCCATGAGGCCGAGTCTGGCCTCGGGCAGGGCGAAGGTCGCGCCCTCGGAGGCGACGACGATGTCGCATGCCAGGACGAGCTCGAATCCGCCGCCCAGCGCGTATCCCTGGACTTTGGCGACCACGGGCTTGACGAGGTCGAAGCGTTCCGTCAGTCGCGGCCAGCCGGGTTTTCCGCGACTGCCGAAAGTGGCTGGTCCGGATGTGCCGTCCTGGTCTCGGGAGGCCAGTTCCTTCAAGTCCTGGCCGACGGAGAACGCCCGGGAACCCGCCCCGGAAAGAACGGCGACCCACATGTCGTCATCAGACTCGAAATCGTCCCACACTTCAGCCAGTTCCTCGTGCATGCGCACATCCATGGCATTGAGCACCTCCGGCCTGTCGAGCGTTATCCGGGCAATGTGGTCCTTCTTTTCGTAACGCACTCTCGACAGCTGTGGTGCAGAATTCTCGAACTCCATTGATTCTCACAATCTTGTGCGAGGTGCCGGGTCGTGGAAGGCTTTGTCCATGGAGCCTTCCGAGCATCACGCCGAAGCCGATCAGCCGAATCGACGACCCGGACAGTGCAATGAGCCGGCCGCCCCCGTGAAGGACGGGGACGGCCAGGACGACACCAACCTCGTGTGGTCGGCCTATATCTACTTGCGTATGTCCTGTTAGCCGGTTGCCGATTAACGCATCGCCGGGGCCGGCCGCGCGCTGCCGTCGGCCACGGCCACGACGGCCAGCGCGGCGGGGCTCTGCTCCTCGAAGACCTGGCGAGCGGTGAGGAGGAGGCCCGCCTCGCGGGCACCGGACACCACCCGCATCGCCATGAGCGAGTCGCCGCCGAGCGCGAAGAAAGAGTCGTCGGCACCAACGCTCTCCACTCCGAGCACGTCCGCGAACACGGTGCACAGCACCGCCTCGGCGGGCGTCCGCGCCGCTCGCTCCCCGCCCGCTCCGAGGCCGGGGGCGGGCAGGGCGGCCTTGTCGAGCTTGCCGTTCACGGTGAGCGGCAGCGCCTCCAGGACCACGATGGCTGGCAGCATGTAGTCGGGCAGGCGGGCCTCGGCGAAGGCCCTCAGGGCCGCGGGGTCCGCCGCACGACCGGCGGCGGGAACGACGTAGGCGACCAGGCGCCGGTCGCCCGGCCGGTCCTCGCGGACCACGACCGCGACCTGTGCCACGCTGTCGTGGGCCGCGATCACCGCCTCGATCTCACCCGGCTCCACCCGGAAGCCGCGGATCTTGACCTGTTCGTCCACCCGGCCGACGAACAGCAGCCGGCCGTCCTCGGTCAGGCGGGCGAGGTCGCCGGAACGGTACATCCTGGCGCCGTCGCCGAAGGGGCACGGGACGAACCGCTCGGCGGTCAGGCCCGGACGGCCCACATAGCCACGCGCCAGCCCCGGGCCGGCGACGTACAGCTCGCCCGTCTCGCCGGGCGCCGCGAGCCGGAGGGCGTCGTCGAGGACGTACACCTGGGCGTTGCTGAGCGGTCGGCCGATGGCCGGCGGCTGGTCCTCGGGGGTGATGGCCGGGTCGACCACTTCCGCGGTGGTGATCACGGTCGCCTCGGTGGGACCGTAGGTGTTCCACACCTGTGCCTGTGCGGTCCAGCGGCTCGCCAGGGCCGCGTTGAGGCGTTCCGCTCCGAGCACCCAGTTCTTGACGCCCGGTACGGAGGACGGCTCCAGGACACCGAGCAGGGAGGGGACGACGCTCGCCACGCTCACCCCGGCGGAGTGGACCATCTTCGCGAGGGCCTCCGGTTCGGAGCGTTCCTCGCGGGAGGCGATCGCCAGCGTGCCGCCGGCCGCGAGCGTGACCGCCAGGTCCAGCACCGCCGCATCGAAGCTGAACGAGGCGAACTGGAGGGCGACGACACCTTCGAAGACCCCGAGCACCGGACGCATCGCCTCGGCCAGGTTCACCACCCCGTGGTGGGCGATGGCCACTCCCTTGGGGCGTCCCGTCGAGCCGGAGGTGTAGATGACGTAGGCGAGCTGGCGCGGATCGAGGACGGTGTCCGGCGGTTCGGCGGACTCGGCCGCGACAGCCTCCGCGGCCTCGTCCAGCAGGATGATCCGAGCACCGTCCAGTGGCATGCCCTCGACGGTCGCGGCCGTGCCCAGCACCACCGCGGCACCGCTGTCGCCGACCATGTAGCCCAGCCGTTCGACGGGGTACTCCGGGTCGAGCGGCACATAGGCGCCACCCGCCTTCCACACCGCCAGGATCGCCACCACCATGTCGACCCCGCGTGGCAGGCACAGCCCGCACCTGGTCTCCGGACCGACACCGAGGCTCGTCAGATACCGGGCCAGCCGGTTCGCGCGCGCGTCCAGTTCGGCGTAGGTCAGCACATCGGAGCCGCTGCGCACGGCGGCAGCGGTCGGCGCACGGTCGACCCACGCGCCGAACAGATCGAGCAGAGTCCCTGACGGGATCGGCCGGGCAGTCGAGTTCCACTCCGCCACCGTCCGGGACCAGTCGGCCCCGTCGCGCCCGGTGCTCGCTGCCGCCGGGCGGTCGGCCGGCGTCGGGCGCGTCGGGCGGCGGTCCGCCGGGGCGCCGACCCGTGCGGCGATCTCCTCCAGGAGCGACGCCGGGCGTTCGGTCAGATACATGTGGCCGCCGGGCAGCTCCGCCGTCGCGAAATCGCCGTGGGTCACCGCGCTCCACTGCTCCAGCCGGTCGCGTGAGATGAGGAGGTCGTCGGTGCCGCGCAGCGCGGTGACCGGTATCGGCAGCCGGAGGTCACCGGTGGGGGGCCGGTAGCGCTCGTGCATCACGGTGTCGGCCCGCAGCAGCGGCACCAGCAGGGAACGGAGTTCGGGATTGTCGAAGGCGCCGTGGCGGTAACCGGTGATCTCTTCGACATGAGCGGCGAGCGCGTCGTCGTCGAGCGCGCTGTCCGGCGGGCTCTGGTCCCAGGGGCCGGCCGCTCCGCTGACGAACAGATGCACCAGCCGGTCGAACTTCCGGGCCCGCAGTTCCCGCGCGGTCTCGTACGCCAGGACGGCACCCAGACTGTGTCCGAAGAGCGCGACCGGGCTGGTGTCGTCCTCCATCAGCAGGATCGTCTCCACCGCCGCGTGCCGCGCCGCGTGCCGCACATCGGTGTACGGGTCCTCGTTGAAGAGTTCCTCGCGTCCCGGCAGCTGGGGAGCCACCACACGGACGCCGGGCACTCCCAGACGGTCCCAGGGGCGGTAGAACCCCGCTCCGCTCCCCGCGAACGGCAGGCACACCAACGTGAAGAACATGTCCACACCTCTTCCAAGTCGTTCCGCCCGTACCGGCCGGCGCGGCGCGGGCGTGTTCCGTAACCGGCGGCGAACCGAGCGAACACAGCCGAAGGCCCACGGGTCGGTTCCGCCCCGGGGAAGGGCCCGCGGCCCTCAGTGGGCCCCGTGTCCCTCGCGGGAGGCCGACAGCGACGGGCGGGCCGGGCGTCCGCTGTCGATGAGTCCGGCGATCCCTGCGGGTGTCGGACTGTCGAACAGGGCGGACAGCCGCACTTCCACACCGAAGGTGTCCCTGATGCGGTTCACCAGCCGGCTGGCGTGCAGCGAGTGGCCTCCCAGAGCGAAGAAGTCGTCGTCGGCGGAGACCTGATCGCATTCGAGGATGTCGGCGAAGAGGTCGCACAGCCACCGCACCCGCACTTCGGGGGCCGGCTGCCTGGGCGTCCCGCCACCCGAGCCGGCTGCGTTCGACGCCCCGCCCGCGGGAGGCTCGACGGCGGGCGGGCGGTCCGGCTCGTGGGCACCGAAGGTGGCGCCGTCGGTGGTGAGCAGCTGTGTGAGTCCGGCCGGCGTGGGGTTGTCGAACAGCAGCCGCACGGGCGGCTCGACGCCCAGCAGGGCCTCGATGCGCCGGGTCAGCCGGAGGGCGGTCAGGGAGCCGCCTCCGAGGTGGAAGAAGCTGTCGTCGACGGTCACGTCGGGTACGCCGAGCACCTCGGCGTAGATCTCGCACAGCGACTTCTCCAATGCAGTGCGCGGCGCACGGCGCACGGCGTCGCGGGTGGGCCGGGGCAACGCCGCTCGATCCAGTTTCCGGTTGGGGTTGAGCGGCATCTCGTCGAGCTGCACGAAGGCCCACGGCACCATGTAGTCGGGCAGCGCCTCGGCGACATGCGCGCGCAGCGCGGCCACGTCCAGGGGACCGGACTGCGAGACGACGTAGGCGACCAGGCGCTTGGTCCCGGGACGGTCCTCGACGGCGAGCACGGCGGTCCGGGCCACGCTCGGGTGGCGCCGCAGCACAGTCTCGATCTCGCCCAGCTCCACCCGGAACCCGCGGATCTTCACCTGGTGGTCGACGCGGCCCAGGAAGACGAGGCTGCCGTCCTTGCGTCGGCGCACCAGGTCCCCGGTGCGGTACATCCGGGTCCCTGGAGCGTCGAACGGGTTGGCGACGAAGCGGGAGGCGGTCGGGGACGGGCGGTTCAGGTATCCGCGGGAGAGCTGTTCACCGGCCAGGTACAGCTCGCCGACCACACCCACCGGTACGGGTTGCAGGCGCCCGTCGAGGACGTAGCCCCGCATGTTGCCGATCGGCCTGCCGAGGAGCGGTTCGTCCGGCCAGTCGTCCACGTTCGGCGGGAAGGACTGGGCGATCGCCAGATGGGTCTCGGTGGGTCCGTAGTAGTTGTCGAGCCGACGGCGCGGGGGTGTGAAGAAGGTCTTGAGGCGTGGCGAGAGAGTCAGGGCCTCGCCGCCCTGCGCGATCATCCGTAGTTCGGGGAACTCGGCACCGGTGCGCTCGGACACCTCGCAGAGCGCGTCCAGCACCAGATTCGGCAGATTCATGTCGTGGACCCGATGGTCGGCCAGCCACTGGGCGAAGAGCTCGACGTCGCGCCGCACCTCCTCGGGCGGCACGACGAGGCAGCCACCGCTGGTGGTGGCGAAGAGCACCTCGAACGCGGACGTGTCGAAGCTAAGGGAGGAGAACTGCGCCATCCGCCCGGGCGTCAGCGTCGTCTCGTACCAGGTCAGCAGGGACACCAGGGAAGCGCCTGGCATCACCACCGCCTTGGGGCGGCCGGTCGAGCCCGAGGTGTAGATGACGTAGACGGGATGCCCGGGCAGCAGTGGCCGCACCCGGTCGGCATCGGTGATGTCCGTCGCCGGCAGGTGCGCGACATCGACGGGTTCTGTCAGGGTCAGGACCGGCCGGGCGTCCTGGAGCATGTACTGGATGCGTTCGCCGGGGTAGCCCGGGTCGATGGGCAGGTAGGCGCCGCCGGCCTTGAGCGTCGCCCAGAGCGCCACGATGACGTCGACCGAGCGCGGCATCGCCAGTGCCACCACGCTCTCCGCACCGACACCGTGGCTGATCAGGTGGCGGGCCAGCTGGTTGGCACGCGCGTTGAGTTCGGCGTAGGTGAGGACGGTGTCGCCCATCTGGACCGCGGGCAGGTCGGGGGTGCGGGCGACCCGGGCCTCCAGCATGTCGGGCAGGGTGAGGGCGGGGACGTCGAACGAGGTGTCGTTCCACTCGACGAGAAGTCTGTGCCGCTCGGCCGCATGGAGGATGTCGATCCGGCCGATCCTGCGCCGGGGGTCCTCGGCCACGGCGGAGAGCACTCGCGACAGCCGCTCCCCCACTTCTCGCGCGGTCGCCGCGTCGAAGAGGTCGCGGCTGTATCCGACGCGCACGTCGATGCCGTCGAGGGTGCCGTCCCCGGCACGGCGCTCGCCGAACTCGAAGGTGAGGTCGTATCCGGTGGGGACGGGCGGGTCTTCGTGCAGCCGTGCTTCGAGGCCGGCCAGGCCGAGCGGCGGGAGGCACGTCCGCATGGTGAGAAGGACTTGGAAGAGCGGGTGCCGGGAGAGCGAGCGCGGCGGGTTGATCGTCTCCACCAGTCGCCGGAAGGGCAGATCCCGGTCGGCGTACGCGTCGAGGTTCGCCTCGCGGACCCGCGCCACCAGATCCTCGAAGGCCGGATCGCCGGAGATGTCCGTGCGCAGGACCAGCAGGTTGGAGAACTGGCCGATCGCCTCGTCCGGTGCGCCCTCGGGCCGGTTCTCGGCCCGGGTGCCCAGGGGTATGTCGTCACCGCCGCCGAGTCTGCCGAGCAGAACGGCCACCGCGGCCTGGAGGACCATGAACATCGTGCCCTGCCCGGCCCGGGCCACCGCGGCGAGTGCGCGATGCTCGGCGGCCCGGACACGGAACCGGATCTCACCGGTGTCATGCGACGGATTTCCCGGCCGGGTGCGGTCGTGCGGGAGGCCGAGTTCGTCGGGCATTCCCGCAAGTGCCTTCCGGCGTGCCTCAAGGCGCCCCGGGTCGAACGGTTCCGGGCGATCCGCCTCTTGCCGACGGGCGAGGCCGAAGGAGCCGGGCAGCGGCCGGCGCCATGACAGGGCGGTCCCGTTCCGCCTCGCCGTGTAGGCCGTGCCGATGTCCCTGGCCAGGAGTGCGAGGGAGGGCTCGTCCACGGCGATCCTGTGCGTCAGCAGGAGCAGCGTGTGCTCCTCCGGCGTGACTTCGAGGAGCCACGCGCGCAGCGGAGTCTCCCGGCTGAGGTCGAAGGCGTACGAGGAGAGGTCCGCGAGTCTCGTGTCCAGCTCGCTCCGCGCGACCCGTTCGACGTGGAAGGCCGCACGGGCCTCGATCAGCTTCAACGCCGATCCACCGTCGACGCAGACGGTGCGCAGCGCCTCGTGCCGGAGGACCACGTCGTCGACCGCGGCCCGTAGCGACTCCCGGTCCAGCGGGCCGCCGAGCCGCACTGCCAGCGGCAGGGTGCGGCCGGGGCCCGGCCCGTGGAGCCGCTCCAGGAACCACACCCCTCGCTGCGCGTCCGACAACGGTGCACGGTCCCCCGACGGAGCGGTGGCCGGCCGGGGGGCCCGCGGGCTGTCGCCCGCCGGCGCCGGCCGGGCGTCCAGCAGGGCGTCCAGGGCGGCGGGGGTCGGCGCGTCGAAGACGTCCCGCAGGTCCAGCCGGGCACCGAACTCCGCTCGGAGGCGGTCGACCAGCCGCATCGCCGTCAGCGAGTCACCCCCCAGTGTGAGGAAAGAATCCTCCGCCTCCACCGATGCCACACCCAGGACGTCCGCGAACACCTCGCGCATACCCGGCCGAGTCTTGTCGTCCACGCTCACCATCACCACTTGTCGGGAGTTCCGGCAGGCCAGGAACATCTGTTCGGTAGATCCACGCTATCGGCGCGGCGCGCCGGGACCGGCGGTACGAGCGGCAGACCGAAGGCATCAGCCCTGCGCGCCGTCGTCCTGCCGACCGGTCGCAGGCCGCTCCGGGCGGTTCCCGGACAATGCCTCGGTGACCACGGCGCCGATCCGGGCGGCCGTTTCCGGATCGGCCATCTCCTGGTGCCCGCACGGCATGTCGTGCACCAGGAACCGGCCGTCGACGAACTCCTTCCACAGCTTCGGTGACGGCAGTTCGCCCGCGTCGCCCATGGCGCGGAAGAAGTGGACGTCCCCGCTGTACGGGCCTGGGACGAAGCGGTTGGCGAGGTCGATGTGGTGGGTGGTTGCGGCGAGGGCGGCGCGGATCGTGCTCTCGTCGAACTCGCCCAGGATCAGGTCCTCGGTGCGCAGGAACCGCACAGCGTCCTCGACGTCCCGCAGCCGGTGGTCGGCCGTCAGCCGGGAGATGTCGTGCAGAAGCGAGGACACCGCCTTGTGGAGGTCGGGCGGCTCGGCGTCGCCCGGCGGCACCGGGTAGGAGTCCAGGAGGGCGAGGAGACCGACGTCGTCACCGTCCTGGAGCAGCTGTGTCGCCATGGCATGCGCCACCAGCCCGCCGAAGGACCATCCCAGGAGGTGGTACGGACCGTGGGGCTGCACCTTGCGGATCGCGGCCAGGTAGCCGTCGGCCATGGCCTCGACGGTCGCCGGCCGCGGCGGTTCCCCGTCGGCCTGGAGACCGTACACGGGCCGGTCCGCGGGGACGTGGCGGAGGAAGTGCGAGTAGCACCAGCTGAGGCCCATCGCGGGGTGGACGAAGAACAGCGGAGGCCGCTCGCCGGTGGTCCGCAGGGGCAGGAGCGTCAGGTTCCTCTCCCGTTCGGCCATCCGCGTCTGCCGGATCAGGCCGGTCACGGTAGGGGCTCGGAAGAGGTCTCTCACCGCGACCTGGACGCCCAGGGACGACCGCAGTTCCTCCACCAGTTCGGCGGCGAGCAGCGAGTACCCGCCGAGATCGAAGAAGTTGTCCTCCGGGCCGACGGACGGAACTCCCAGAACCTTCGCGAAGACCGCCGCGACCGCCTCCGTGTACCGGCCGACCGCCGCGTCCTCGGGCGCCCCGGGGTTTCGGTCGCCCTCGGTCCGGCCGCGCTCCGGCTGGTGCGGGAGGCCGGCCGGGCTGCCCGCCCCGTGCTCCTCGTCCACGCGCTCTCCGGTGATCCGCCGGGCGGGGTCCGCCGCGAACTCGGCCACCAGCGCGGCGAACTCCTCGGCCATGGCGCGGGCGGTGCCGTGGTCGAACAGGGCCGTGTCGTACTCCAGCGCTCCGGTGATGCCGCCGGGCCTGCCGTCGGCGGTCCGGTGCTGGGTCAGGTTCAGGGTGAGGTCGAAGGTGGGCGCGGAGGTCTCCAGCGCGGTCACCTCCGTGCGCAGCCCTGCCAGTTCGGTCCGGAGGGCCGCATGCGAGGTGGCGACGCTGAACATGACCTGGAAGAGCGGGTTCGGGGCGATCGTGCGCGGCGGGTTGACCGCGCGGACGACCAGCTCGAACGGGACGTCCTGGTGCATGGTCGCTTCGAGGTCGGTCTCCCGCACCCGGCCGAGCAGCTCGCGGAAGGTCGGCTCGCCACTGGCGTCGACACGCAGGACGAGAGTGTTGACGAACATACCGACGAGGTGGCGCAGAGCGTCGTCGTCGCGGCCCGAGGCGTTGATGCCGATCGGGATGTCGGTTCCGGCGCCGTTGCGGTGCAGCAGGCTGACGAAGGCGGCGTGCAGCACCATGAACAGGGTGGCCTGGTGGCTCTGCGCCAGTTCGACGAGCCGGGCGTGGAGGTCGGCGTCGATGCCGACGGTGACGCGGGCGCCGTGCCGGCCGGCGTCCTCCGGTCGCGGCCGGCCGGTGTCCGACCCCGGCGGTCCGGGCAGATCGCGCAGGGTCTCGACCCAGTAGTCGAGGTGCTCGTCGCGTATCCGGCCGGTGACGTCGTCCGCGGCGAACAAGGACCGCTGCCACAGCGCATAGTCGGCGTACTGGACGGGCAGTGGCGGCCAGTCCGGCGACTGCCCGGCGGAGCGGGCGGCGAAGGCGGTGGCCAGGTCGGAGAAGAGCAGATCCACCGACCATCCGTCGGCCGCGATGTGGTGGAAGTTCAGCATGAGCACGTGCTCCTCGGCCCCGGTGCGCAGCAGCAGGGCACGCAGCGGAAGCTCGGCGGAGAGATCGAAGGGACGGTCCGCCTCCGCTCGCAGCTGCTCGTCCAGGCGGTCGGGTTCGCAGTCCCGGACCTCCCAGAAACCCGGCTGCCAGGTGCGGTGGTCCAGCAGGACCTGGTGCGGTTCGCCGTCGGCGGTCCGGTAGACCGTGCGCAGCGGTTCGTGCCGGTCGATGACGTCCTGGAGGGCGAGGCGCAGTGTCTCGGGGACCAGGGCGCCGGACAGCCGCACGGCGTAGGGGTTGTTGAAGGCGCTGGTGAGTCCGTTGAACCTCTGGACGAAGGCGAGTCCGTGCTGCTGGAAGGCGAGCGGGACGCGCTCCGGGCGGGCGACGGGGACGAGCGCGGGACGGTCGGCGGACGCCTCGCGGGCCACTCGGGCCAGATCGGCAGGTGTCGGGTGCTCGAACACGTCCCGCACGTGCAGCTCCACGCCGAGCACCGAGCGCGCGCGGTTCACCAGCTGGGTGGCGAGCAGCGAGTGGCCTCCGAGTTCGAAGAAGCCGTCTCCGGGATTCACCAGTGGCACACAGAGCACCTCGGCGAACAGGTCGCAGAGGATCTGCTCGCGGGTCGAGATCGGGGCCTGTCCGCCCGGCCGGGCGCTGCCGCCGGGCGCGGGCAGGGACCGGACGTCGAGCTTGCCGTTCACCGTCAGCGGGAGGTCGTCGACGAGCACGACCGTCGGCACCATGTACGGGGGAAGCGCCTGCTGAAGACGACTGCGCAGTTCGCTCGGGGACACACCGGTTTCGCCGGCCACGACATAGGCGACCAGCCGCTTGTCCCCCGGCCTGTCCTCGCGGACGACGACGGCGCTGCGCACGACGCCGGGGTGCTGGGCGAGGGCGGACCTGATCTCACCCAGTTCCACCCGGAAGCCGCGGAGCTTGACCTGCTGATCGGCTCGGCCCACGTACTCCAGGCCGCCGTGGCGCGTCCAGCGGACCAGGTCTCCGCTTCGGTACATCCGTTCGCCGGTGCCTTCGAAGGGGCAGGCCACGAAGCGTTCCGCTGTCAGCGCGGGCCGGTTGAGGTAGCCGCGGGCCAGCTGGGGTCCTGCCAGGTACAGCTCGCCGACGACGCCGACCGGAACCGGCTTCAGCCCTTGGTCCAGCACGAACGCTCGCAGTCCCGCGAGGGGCCGTCCGACCGGACTGCGGCCCGCGGCCTCGGCCGCCATGCCAGCGTCGAGCGCCAGATGAGTGCTGTGCACCGTCGTCTCCGTGATGCCGTACATGTTGACCAGCGTCACGCGGTCGTCCGGATGCCGTTCGTACCAGGCGCCGAGCTGCGCGAGGTCAAGGGCCTCCCCGGCGAAGATCACGGTGCGCAGGGACAGTTCGGGCGTCCTTCGGGCGTCCTCCTGGGCCAGCGGGTAGAAGGCGGACGGCGTCTGGCACAACACGGTCACCCGTTCCTCGGCCAGCAGCATCAGGAAGTCCAGGGGCGACCGGGACACGTCGTAGGGGATGGTGACCAGGGTGCCTCCGTGGGCGAGGGCTCCCCACATCTCCCAGACGGCCACGTCGAAGGCGTACGAGTGGAACCAGGACCACACGTCGTCGGGGCCGAAGGCGAAGTGCTGACGGGTGGCGTTCAGAAGTGCCACCACGGCTGCGTGTGCGACCGCGACGCCCTTGGGACGTCCCGTGGAGCCGGAGGTATAGATCACGTACGCCGGATGGCGGGCGTCCAACGCGGTGCTCCGGTCGGCGTCGGTGAGGTCGGCGGGGTCCTGGGCGGCGAGTTGCGCCTCGGTGGTGGGCTCGCCGAGCCGGATGCACGCCGCCGGCCACTCGGGCAGTGCGGCGCCCGCGGACTCGGACGTGATCACTTGGCTGGGCCGCGCCTCCTCCAGGAGGACGGCGATGCGCTCGGCCGGATGGCTCGGGTCGACCGGCAGATAGGCCGCTCCGGTCTTCAGGACGGCGAGCAGCGCGACGGCCAGGTCCGCGGAGCGGTGCAGGAGCACGGCGATCCGGTCCTCCGGGCCCGCTCCGCCGTCACGCAGCAGCCGCGCGAGCCGGTTG
Source organism: Streptomyces sp. NPDC001532 (assembly GCF_040298625.1). NCBI lineage: Bacteria > Bacillati > Actinomycetota > Actinomycetes > Kitasatosporales > Streptomycetaceae > Streptomyces > Streptomyces sp. NPDC001532. The sequence continues at coordinate 144,301 of NZ_JBEPAL010000010.1, read as the reverse complement.
GCGCGGGCGTTGACCTCCGCATAGGTGTGCCGCGCCGCGCCGTCCACCACCGCGACGGCTTCCGGGCGGCAGGCGACCTGCGCCTCGAACAGCGCGGTCAGATGGGTGGTGGGAGGGTCGCCGAGCGTGCCCGCCCAGTCGGTGAGCAGCAGATCACGCTCCGGCCAGTCGAGCAGGTCGATGTCCTGGATCGCGATGCCCGGATCGGCGGCCACGGCGCTCAGCACCCGGACCAGACGCTCGGCGCCGGCCCGTACCGTGGCCTCCTCGTAGAGGTCGGCGCTGCCCTCGACCGTCACCACGAGCGGGCCTGGCGTTCCGTCGTCTCCGCGGCGCGCGCCGAAGCCGAACGCGAGGTCGAGCTTCGCGCTGCCGATGTCCACGGCATGGACGCGTGTGCGGAGCCGGGGCATCCGGGGTGGCGACGCGTCACCGTCGGCCAGGGTCATCAGCACCTGGAAGAGCGGATTGCGCTTGCTGGAGCGCGCCGGATTCAGCTCCTCGACCACCCAGTCGAACGGGACGTCCTGGTGGGACCAGGCGGCGAGGTCCGCCTCACGGACGCGCTGGAGCAGCTCGCGGAAGGAGGGGTTGCCCGTGACGTCGGTGCGCAGGACGACCGTGTTGACGAAGAAGCCGACGAGGTCCTCCAGCGCCTCGTCGTCCCGGCCCTCGACCGGCACGCCGATCGGGACGTCCTCACCCGCGCCGGTGCGGGCCAGCAGGATGGCGACCGCCGCGTGCAGCACCATGAACAGGGTGCTGCCGGTCTCCTGGGCGACCTCCAGCAGCCGGGTGTGGAGCTCTGCGGGACAGTCGACGGTGTGGGCCACGCTGCGGTGCGTCGGGGTGGTGGGCCGAGCGCGGTCCGGCCGGATCAGCGCCTCCTCCGGCAGACCTGCCAGTGCCTGGCGCCAGTAGGCCAGTTGCCTGGCCGCCTCGCTCTCCGGGTCCGAGCGGCTGCCGAGCACGTCGCGCTGCCAGGCGGCGTAGTCGCGGTACTGCACGGGCAGCGGATCCCAGTCGGGTGCCCGGCCCTCCAGGCGAGCCCGGTACGCCTCGCCCAGATCCCGCCACAGTGGCCGTTGAGAAGCGCCGTCGGTGGCGATGTGGTGCATCGACAGCAGCAGTACGTGGGTGCGCGCGCCGACGGTGAGCAGGTGGGGCCGGAACGGGCGGTCCTGGCCGAGGTCGAAGGGTGCGCGGGCGAGCCGGACCAGCGTCGCGTCAAGGTCCGCCTCGGCGACCTGTGTCTCCGGCAGTGCCGCTCCGCCGTCCTCAGGGTCGAGCACCCGCTGGCACAGAGCGTCGTCGACGACCTCGAAGACGGTGCGCAGGCTCTCGTGGCGGGCCGCCACATCGCTCAGCGCGAGCTGGAGAGCCTCTCGGTCCAGCTCTCCTTCCAGCCTCAGGGCGGCCGGCACGTTGTAGGTCGGCGACCGGTCCTCCTGCCGGCTCAGAAACCACAGGCCCTGCTGTCTGACGGAGGGTGCGAACAATCTGGGCTCCAATTTCCTCGGGCGGGGCGGGGGTGCGTCGAGCGGCGGGAGCGGGTTGCCGCGCCGTTCCCGGCAGCGCCGGAGAGACGGCGCTGCCTACGCCCGCGCGGCCCCGGCCCGGTCCGCCCGCTCCATGGCCTCGACGAGAGAGGCCGGCCGCATGTCCGTCCAGTGCGTGTCGATGTACTCCAGGCAGTTCTGCCGGGTGTCCGCGCCGTGCACCGCCGTCCAGCCCGCAGGGACGTCGATGACCGCGGGCCAGAGCGAATGCTGCCCCTCGCCGTTCACCAGCACGAGGAATTCGCCGTCCGCATCGTCGAACAGAGCGCTCACAGATCTCCACCTCGCGCATGCCGTGCTTGCCTGATCATGTCGGGGCACCACGGTAGGAGAACGTCGGGCGCCGGATCGGCAGCGTGGGCGGCGCTCTGGGGGCAGTTCCGACCAGGCCTGACCGTGCAGCGTCTTGACGTGGGCGAGGACGGAGGCGAGGCGGCCGGCGCGGCCGCCGATCACGCGCTGGACGGTGTCGGACGGGACGGCGGCGAGCAGGCCGGCGCTATGGATGCCGTAGTCGCGCAGTACTGCGGCCTGGCGGGGGGCCGATGCCGTGCAGGGCCTGGACCGGGAGCTGGGCGAGCCAGCCGGTCACCAGCCCGGGTCCGACGGTGAGGACACTTCCGGGCTCAGGGATCTGGGCGGAGGCGGTGGCGGCGACGGTGATGGACGAGCCGATCCCGACGCGGACGTCGGCACCAATCAGCACCGCAGCACTTCACCCACGTGCGCTTCGTGGAAGGCGGCGAGCACCACCTCGACGGTCTCCGGAATGCCGGTGATCTCCCTCGCGGGCTCGGCCGCTTCCTGGCCGAGCCCCGCTCCTCAGTGGTCGTGCAGGGTCACCGGCGGCGCTTTGCCGCGACCGTACGCCCCTCCACCCCCGCCCGGCGCCCGGCGCCCGGCGGACATTCCCCGGCGCCGCGCACCGGCGTGCCCAGTGCGTAAGCCGTCACGGCTTGCTTCAGTCTCTTAAACATGGCCGGGGTGACGACGCGCATGCCGGGCCCCGCGGTGACCTTGACGTCGCCGACCCGGCTGGGGTTCAGCATCACCGGCACGGCCTCCACCTCAGGGTTGTGATCGTCGGGACCGGCACCGACTCCTCACGCCTCTGCCGGCACCCGGGGCCGAGCCGAACACGCAGAAGCGGGCTGATCACCTGGTCGGTAACCGTGAGAGACCGGCCAGGCCGACGTCATTCGAGCGGGACCCGCCCTGCGGCCAGCGGCCTGGCATCCAGATGAGCTGCGATGCGCGTGACGGTCCGGGCGTTGTCCTCGAACAGATGCGCCTGCACGCCCGCCGCCTGGGCGGCCTCAATGTTGACTGCGGCGTCGTCGATGAACAGGCAGTTCTCCGGACGCACGTCCAAGCTGGCGCATGCGGCCTCGAAGGCACGCACGTCGGGCTTCTCGATGCCGATCTCGTGCGAGTAGACGATCTGCTCCACCAGCTCATCGAAGTGATAAAGCGCGATGTCCGTCCGTTCGGCGGCCTCGACCGCGGTCACCGCGGTCGCGCCGGGCGTGACGACTTCGACGATGAGGGCGGTCTTCGCCGGGTCGCCGGAGCCGGCGATCAGGACGTCGTAGCCCGCGCGGACGGCCGGCCGAGCGAGCACGGTGCCGAGCTTGCCGGCGCCGAGAATGCCGAGGGTGGTCGTGGCTCAGCCCGCCAGGATGTCGCGGACCATGGGTGCCACCTTCGCGCCGAAGAGTTCGACGGCGCGGACACGGGCCGCGGCAGGTTGGGGTCCGGCGCTGTAGATCATGTCGAAGCGTCCGACGCCGAGCGTCTTGACGGCACCAGCGATCTTGCGGGCGACCGTCTCCGGCGCGCCGATGTAGAGGGATCCGCTCTCGACCTCGGCGTCGAACTCGGCTCGGCGCAGGGGCGGCCAGCCGCGCAGCGCCCCGATCCGGTCCCGGATCACTTTGTAGGCCGGGTAGAACAGTTCCTTGGCCTCTTCGTCGGTGTCCGCCACGAATCCGGGCGAGTGCATGCCGACGGGGTGTGCGACCGTGCCGAGTTGCTCGGTGGCGCGTCGGTAGAGGTCGACGTACGGCCCGAAGCGCGCGGGGCTGCCGCCGATGATCGCGAGCATGAGGGGCAGCCCGTGTCGTGCGGTGCGTACGACGGATTGCGGTGAGCCGCCGACGCCGACCCAGGTGTCCAGGCGTCCGGTCTCGGTCTTCGGGAAGACGTCGGCGTCCTCGAGGGCGGCGCGGGTGGTGCCGCTCCAGGTGACGGGCTTTTCGTCGAGCAGTTTCACGAAGAGATCGAGTTTCTCCTCGAACAGGATGTCGTAGTCGCTCAGGTCGTAGCCGAACAGGGGGAAGGACTCGGTGAACGAGCCGCGGCCGAGGATCACCTGGGCCCGGCCGTTCGAGACGGCGTCCACGGTCGCGAAGCGCTGGAAGACGCGGACGGGGTCGTCGGAGCTGAGCACGGTGACGCCGGAGGCGAGCTTGATGCGCGAGGTGCGGGTGGCGATCGCGGCGAGCACGGTCTCCGGGGCGGAGATCGAGTACTCCGGCCGGTGGTGCTCCCCCACGGCGATGACGTCGACGCCGAGTTCGTCGGCGAGCACGGCTTCGTCCACGACCTGCCGGATCGCGGCAGCGTGGGAGACGGCGAGGCCGGAGTTCTCGGGGACGTCGCCGAATGTGTCGAGGCCCAGGACGAGGTCTGCCATGGGAGTCACCCTCCTGAAGTTGTTGATGCTTGAACCATACCTCGCTTTGCTGATGCGTCAACAATCAAGGGAGGGGTCGCGCGGACCCGTGCGGGCCGCCGGTGATCCCCAGGCGCCGCAGTTCCGCCCGGAACACCGGCGTCAGCGCCTCCGCGTAGGACTCGGCCACATGGCTCTCGTCGCGGTAGACGAAGGTGTCCTCCACGACCGCCGGGCATCTGCCCGCCGTCGGGCACAGCCAGGGCTCGGGATCGACGACTGCGGCACCGGCACGTCGGGCCGCGGTCCGGCCGGCCTCGCGCAGGGTCGGGGACCTCACCGCCTCGTCTCGGCCCGCCTCGCACTCCCCCAGGTCCAGGGGATGACGAGCCGCGCACTCGACGGCATCACCCTTCGGCCAGGGATTGTCGAGCAGCACGGCCACGCGGTCGGCGTCCCGGCTCAGCCGCCGGTAGAGACGCTCGTAACCCGCCGTCCACTCCCGCAGCGGATCGTCCATACGGCCCACCGGCCTGGCGGACTCGGAGGACGAGGCGACGACCAGCATGGGCCGCAGCTGCGAGATCCGCCGAAACGCCCTCTCCTTCCAGGTGTCACACGCCGTGTAGGGCCCGCCGTCGGCGACGATCGGGATGTCCGCGGTCTTGCAGGACGCCTTCGTCAGCGACACCAGCTTCCACCCGTTCTCCCTGCTGATCCGGTCCAGCGCGGGAAACCACTGCGCCGCGTGGGAGTCACCGAAGAGGACGACGACCGTGTCGGAGGTCCGGTCCCCGTAGACGCACTCCGGCGACCGCGTGGCGGCGTAGCTCACGTGACAGCTGTCCCGGTAGACGGCCGACCGCTTGTCCTTGATGCCAGGCAGCGACGGCGAGAGGTTCGCCGGCAGTCCCGTCACCGGCCTGCTGAGAAGCTCGGCCAGCCGGGCCCGCGGGTCCTGGGCCGAGGCGAGGGTCTCGCTCAGCCGCGGCGCCCGCGCACCGGAACTGATCGCCGGCGGGAAGGAGGCCGCCACCAGGGTGACGCCCATGACGCCCGCCGACAGGGCCAGACCGAAGGCCATCGCCGCACCGGGCCGACGGCGCAGCCCGCCGTGGAGGCGGAGCGGGTTCTCCACCAGGCTCAAGGTCACCCGCGCCAGGAGCAGGGCGACCACAGCCATGCCGAGCAGCAGTTGGGGAGTGGCCGTGCGGTTCAAGGCGGCCGGGCCGAGCACCAGCAGCGGCCAGTGCCACAAGTACCAGCCGTACGACACATCCCCGATCCAGGTCGCGGGACGTACGGCGAGCAGCCGTGAGGCACGGGTGGGGCGCGGACGACCTCCGCCCGCGATCACCAGCGCCGCTCCGAGTACGGGCGGCAGCGCGAAGTGACCGGGAAACGGAGTGCTGTCGTCGTACAGCACGGACGACATCACGATGGCGGACAGTCCGAGCCACACGCCCGCCGCGGACACCGGGCGCGGCAGCCGCGCGAGCGCCCCGGCGCAGAAGGCCAGCAGGCCGCCGACGCCCAGTTCCCAAAGCCTCGTGTGGGGACCGAAGTACGCCCACGAGGAGGAGGTCGCCGTCGCGTCCACGGCCAGGACGTACGAGGCCAGGCACAGCGCGCCCAGGGGCAAGACCCTCAGCCAGGGGCGCCGCAGCACCTTCCAGGTCGACACAAGGAGCACCGGCCACAGCAGGTAGAACTGCTCCTCCACCGACAGCGACCAGTACTGCCGGAACGGTGACGGCGCATCACCCTCGTTGAGATAGTCGATGCCCGCGGTGGCCAGGTCGACGTTCATGACGTACAGGGCGGCAGCCAGCGCGTCGTGAAGGAACTCGTCATAGCGCAGCTTGGAGGCGAAGAGCCGGCAGCCGGTGAGGGTGACCAGGCAGACCAGGGTCGCGAGGGGGAGGATGCGGACGGCGCGTCTGCCGTAGAAGCGCCGCAGCGCGAACGATCCGGACCGGTTGGCCTCCCGCAGCAGGCCAGAGGTGATCAGGAAGCCGGAGATGACGAAGAAGACATCGACCCCGACATAGCCGCCGGCAACATACGGAACCCCGGCGTGGGCCAGCACCACGAGGGTGACGGCCAGGGCGCGCAGGCCCTGGATGTCGCGTCGGAAACCGGGGTGTGGCCGGCTGACGGTACGGAGCGGGCGGGGCCGCGCATCTCGGGGACTTCGGTCTGGTGTTTCCTCCCGATCGGCGCGGGAGACGATGGCGCTGTATTTCACACCGCGGGCTGTCCACAGGAAGAGGGGTGTCCCGGTGAGACGGGTCACACGGCGGGCAAGTGGGCCTGAGCCGCCGTGACTTGGCCCGCGCCAGCAGGGCTGCCGGTGACGGCTGAGGCTTCGGCCCGCACGAGCTGCGCCGGCGGTGACGGCTGAGGCTTCGGCACCCGCGAGCAGCGTCGCCCGTGACGGGTGGGGCGGCCGCCGCCTGCCGCCGCCCCGGCATCGGTACGCACGGGCCCCGGCGTCACCGCTCCCGCTCAGCCGAGCTTCATGACATAACCCGCGTGGTGCAGTTCATCGCCGCGGAACTCGCCGAACGCCCAGAAACCGAGGTCGTCCAGGTAGTCGATGCGATCGCCGTCGACCCAGTACCGGCCCCGGTAGGCGTGCGGTCGGCCACCCCTGGTCTCGTCGTAGCGGCCGTCGGCCGTGAGCTGCTGGTGGAGGAAGTCCTCGCGGTCGATCCAGACGCCGACGCGCGGGCTGCCGGTGAGGTCCTGCGGGGCGGGAATGCCCGTGGTGGGCGGCGTGGCTCGGTCCGGGGCGTCGGTGCCGGCCCACAGCACCGGTTCGCCTGCAGCGAGCAAGGCACGGACCTGCTCGGGCTCGGAGAAGAGCGTCGCCATGGCGCCCGGCACGTCCTCGGCGCACTCGGTGGGCACGATCAGCAGGTCGGCGGTGTTTCCCGGCGTCAGCGTCGCTACGTACCCCGACCGCCGGCGGCGCCCTCCGGCCAGGGCGACGGCATCCACCACGGCGGGGACGACACTCGTCCCGGCGCAGTCGACGACGATGGCGTTGTCGTCCTGAGCCGCGGTGATGATGCCTGGACCGACGCCGACGACCGTGGAGCCGACCAGCAGGACGTCCGCCTCGGTCATCGTCCCGATCAGGGGGTCCATGGTGATCACACGGGCGTTGGTGAACAGCACGGGGCGGCCTGTGCTGTTGTGCACGATCTCGTCGAAGGCCTTCGGGTTCCACCTCACCCTGTCCGTGGCGGTGGCGGTGGCGGTGGCGTTGGCGTTGGCGTTGGCGCGCATCGCTTGCTCCTCGCAAAAGGGTCCCTCCCGACCAGGTTCCTGGCGCTTTCCGTCCGGGCCGGTGATGACCGTGGTGTGCAGCTCCGCATGGCTGCTGGACAAGAGCATCGCCACGCGGCGCTGCCCGAGCCAGGCCGGGCTGTGCCTAGGTGCGGGCCACCCAGGCAGCGGCTAGGGGGTGTGTCGTACGCGCATGGACGGCTCGTGAGGGCACGAGGGGGCATGGAGGTGGGTTTCCTGGGGTACGACGCACCGGTCCCGCCGTGCGCGACCGGTCAGGCCAAGGTTCTGATCCGCTCGGCCATGGCGTGGCGTTCCGCTTCTGGAACGAGGCTCAGAATGATCTTTCCCCGGGTGTGCCGCCGCTCGACCTGACGGTAGGCGTCCTGGACGCGTTCCAGTGGGTAGACGGCGCTGATGGGAACCGTCAGCAGTCCCTGGGAGACCAGTGCGGCCAGCTCGGTGACGACCTCGGGAGAGAAGGCGCCTTCCTGGGCTTCGCTGAGGACGCCGTAGCGGCGTACGGCGCGTCCGTCGGCGATGGTGTTGATGCGGTGTGGCGGCACTCCCAGGGTGATGGCGGTGTCGACGTTGCCCTGCCCGAAGGTGTCGATGTAGGCGTCGATGCCCTGAGGGGCGAGACCGCGCAGTCGCTCGGCGAGCCCTGGGCCGTGCTGTACGGGGATGACGCCGAGGGTTCGAAGGAATTCGGCGTTGTGGGGGCCGGCTGTGCCGATGACGGTGGCTCCGCGCACGTGCGCCAGTTGGGCGGCGAGGGAGCCCACTCCTCCGGCTGCCGCGGACACGACGACGGTTTCGCCGGGTCGCGGAGCGACGGCGTCGACCGCCGCCCAGGCGGTCACTCCCACCGCGGACAGCGGTGCCGCGGCTTCCCATGAGATGTCGGCGGGTTTCGGTGTGAGGCCGGCAGCCGGTGAGACGACGTAGTCGGCCTGCGCGGCCCGGGGCCGGTAACCGATGACCTCGTCCCCGACCGCGAACTCGCTCACCCCCTCCCCCAGGGCGACGACCCATCCGGCGAAGTCGTTGCCCTGGCCCTCGGGGAAGCGGGCCGGCCAGATGTCGGCGAAGACGCCTTGCCTGATGCCGGCCTCTCCCGGGTTGACCGGGGCGACGACGACACGGACGAGGACCTCTCCGGGGCCCGGGTCGGGCCGCGGCACGTCATGGATGCCGAGCACCTCGGGACCGCCGTACTGCGAGAACTTCACTGCTCTGGGCATGCTCGTCTCCTGGGTCCGCGAGTGGACTGGCCGTGACCGGTTGCCACTGTAGCCCTTTGTTGACCCATCAACAAAGCGGGGGGTGCTTACAGCAGGTACTGCCACTTGGTCATGCGGGCCTTGAGGTCCATCACCGGCCCGTCGACCGTGAATGTCCCGTCGCCGCGGTGGTGGAGCAGACGCGGATCAGGCTGTGAGGGATCGGTCCACGCCCTGACCGGCTCCAGGAGGAAGAGGTTGTATGCGTCGACCAGGCTCGCGTCAGCCACCCGGCATTCGATGTTGGCATGACACTCGGCGATGAGCGGCGCCTGCACCTTCTCGCCGGCCACCGCCGTGAGGCCGAATTCCCGGAACTTGTCGACCTCGCTGCCCGAGCAGTTGCCGATGTCGACAACAGTGGCGGCCATGTCCGCCGCGGGAACCGAGATCACGCATTCGCCGGTCTCCAGGAGCGCCTGGTAGCTGTGGTCCCAGGGCCCGACGGTACAGGCGATGATCGGCGGGGCATGGCGCATCATCATGTTGAACCCGTTGGTCATGACGTTGGGCGTTCCGTGCTGCCGCGTACTGATGAGGATGACTGGGCCGGGTTCGATCAGCCGGTGCACTCGGTCCAGGGGATGGGCCTGGAGATCGTCGACGGTGATCATGTCCGCTCCTTCGCTCTGCGTGACGCACCCGCCGAATCCACGGGCGCGGCCTCTCACCTCTCGATGGTCGGTCGGGAGCGCGGGGCGGGGAAGGCTGGACTGCTCCTGGGTGCACCACTGCCAGGCTGCGTATCAGCGCTGATCACGGCTCCCGGCCGCCCCGTCACGCCGCGCGCGGAGGACCGATGCGTGCGGCGTGGCGGGACGGCCTCGGCCCGTTACGCGCTGTCCGCCGTCAGCACGGATGCCGATGTGACGTTCGGGGCCTCCTTCGGCGGCGTGGCCAGGGCGCGAAGCGTCTGGAAGGCCGCGGCCGTCGGGCTGGCCGGCTCCGCTTGATAGGCCACCAGTTGCTGGTGCGGCGCGCCGTTGACGGTGAAGGCGGCAAACGCGATGTGCAGGTCCCCGACGTCGGGATGCCTGAGGTGCTTGCCCTCCTGGGACTTGCTCTTGACCTCGTGGAGCTGCCAGAGCTCGGCGAACTCCGCGCTCGCCGCGGAGAGTTCCTCCACCACCTCGGCGATACGGGCGGAGTCCGGATCATGTCCGTAGGCAGCCCGGATCTCGGCCACACAGGAGTGCGCCGCCCGCTCCCACTCCTGGTAGAAGTCGCGGCCCGCGGGATCCACGAACACCATCCTCGCCAGGTTGTCGAACGCGTCGAAGCCGCCGTGCAGCGCGGTGGCCAGGGAGTTCGCGGCGAGGACATCGAGGGCCGGGCCGAGCACGAAGGCAGGTGTGTGCTCCCATCCGTCCATGAGCCGCAGAAGCTGCCCGCTCACCTCGGCGTCCCCATGGGCACGGCGACGCTGCGAAGCGGCCAGACACAGTCGGTTGAGATGGTCGGTCGCCTCCGGGTTCAGCTTGAGCGCCTGCGCGACCGCTTCCACGACCTGCGGAGAAGGACTGCTCTCGCGCCCCTGCTCCAGCCTGATGTAGTAGTCAGAGCTCACCCCGGCCAGGAGCGCGACTTCCTCCCTGCGCAACCCCGGGACGCGGCGCCGCCCATGCTCGGGCAGACCGACGTCATGCGGTTTCAATGCCTCACGGCGGGCTCTGAGAAATTCGCCCAAAGGCGTCCCATTGCTCATTGCCCCAGATTAGACCGAACGTGGCTGGATTCGAGTGTCGTACAGGTAATATGGCGCGACGGCACTTACCCCTTACGCTGCGTAGTGGACCGTCTTGGTTCCTGGGATTCGCCGCGGTCAAAGCTCCTTAGTTCCCTCCAGCCGGATCCGAGGCCTCTCCCGGATCTCATCGCCGCTCTCGCTCTTCGCGATCCTGGGTGTGATGCACCCACGTTCCGCGGGTCCTTTCGCGGGCACTTCCCTCTAGCCTCGATGACATGAACAAGGACAAGCACCCTGACTCGACGGAAGGGCTGGGCCGGTTTCTTCGCTCCCGACGGGAACAGCTCACCCCCGCGGCCGTGGGCCTGCCCAGCACGGGACGCCGACGGGTGCCAGGCCTGCGGCGAGACGAAGTGGCAGCGCTGGCGGGCGTCAGCGCCAGCTACTACATGCGACTGGAACAGGGCCGCGAACTCAACCCCTCACGGCGGGTTCTGGAAGCCGTGGCCCGGGTCCTGCAACTCGGTGACGACGAACGGCTGCGCCTGTTCCGGATGGCGCAGCCGTCGACACGGCGGATGAAGTCCCCCGCACGAGTCGAGCACGCCAGTCCTCCTCTGCTCCACCTGATCACGACCTGGAACAAGACACCGGCATTCATCATCGGTCACGCTCAGGACATCCTGGCCATGAACGACCTCGCGGCGGCCCTGTACTGCGACTTCGGCCAACGGGACAACGTCCTGCGCATGCTCTTCCTCGATCCCGCGGCCAAGGCCTTCTACCGCAACCCCGAGCGAGCCAGACACCGCGCCGTGGCCGATCTGCAGCAGACAGCCGCCCAGACGCCGGACGATCCGCGCATCCTCGAACTCGTCGGGGAACTGGCCGTGCGCAGTGGCGACTTCCGCTCCCTGTGGGCGCGGGAGTACACACGAGTGCCGCCGTACGAGGTCAAGCAGATGCACCACTCGTCGGTGGGCGAACTGGAGTTGCGGCATGAAGCACTCAACATCCGCAGTGCCCCCGGTCAGCAGCTCATCATCCTGCAAGCGGAACCCGGCTCGTCCTCGGCCGACGCACTCGCCCTGCTCGGCTCCATCGCCGCGCCGGCGCTCCCTCGGGCCCATGGTCCCGGCGCCGAGAGCTGAGGATGCGCGATCTCCGGGCAGGCACCTGAAGGCGCCTGCCCGGAATGCCGCAGTGAGCCTGCGGTCGAATTCCAGGAACGCCTCTCCCAGGTAATTCGCGGCCTACTTCCTCGCCAGGCCGACGGCCACCCTTTTCTCGGCACCCGGAGAAATCCGGGACGGCCGCTCATACAGAGCCCGAAGGAAAAGGAAAAGGGCGGCTGGTCGCACGCCGGCTGCAACGCCGTCAAGGCGGCCGTCACCAATCTCACCCGCTCCGTCGCCTGCGACGAGGGGAAGCACGGCGTCCGCGCCGACACCGTCCGTCCCGGCCTGACGTCATCGAGTTGGTCGACGCCATCATGGACGACGACTTGCCGCCTGCCCCCGTCCTGTCCACGGGCCGGGGCCGTGTGGTGCACGTTCCCCTTCACGCATCCCGTCCGCGGTCAGTGGCCACCACTGCCTGCCATGCGCTGCGTGATGGGACTACGGCGGGCTGAGGTGTCCGCGGGCGGGTTCTCAGCCACTGCTCGATGCGCTGCCGGACGTCCTCATGTCCGAACGCTTCGGCAGGCGTCTGCATCATGTGCCGTGCTCGCGCCCAGGCACGCATGACCTCCGGGTCCTCAAGGGCGCACGGGAACCGGGCGGCGCGTCGCCGTGCCTCGTCGTCCGCGGTGGGCGGCACCGTCCCCGACAGGCGGTTCTCGTTCTCGCGGTCCGCCGACACCTGCAGGTCGAACCAGGGCTTGAGCACGTCACGGGTCCATCGGTCGTAGGACCGGGCGAATTCGTCATGGTGTTTCGCGCGCCGGGCCGTGCTCGCGACGCGTTCCGCGGCCCACAGCGCGAGGGAGATTCCTTGTGTCATGGTGGGGTTGGTGTGCACGAGGGCGTCGCCCACCCGGACGAGGCCGCTGGCTATCGGGCCCGACGCGTCGGCCGTAGGGCTCCAGCGGTTGTCGAGGCCGGCCATGATGTGAACGTCACCGACGGGATGGGGATCGGCGGACAACCATGCGCCCGTGGAGGGAAAGAGGCGGGCGAGCGCGTCGAAGGTACGGGCATCCCGCAGCGCGGGAAGTGTCGGTTCCTTGACGGTGCACACCAGAGCCGCGCCGAGCAGATCGTTGTCGGAGGGAAAGGCGATGCTCAGTGCGTACGGCGTCGCCGAGGTGTAGGGGACACGGGGCATGCTCGTCGTGATGCTGGATGTCGTCCGGTACCAGCGGCAGGCGTAGGCGAGGCCGACTCGATGTGTCTCGGTCTCCGGCGGGCGGGCACCGGCAGCGGTGAGCCAGTCGACGACCGGCGAGCGGCGTCCCGCCGCGTCGATGACCAGATCCGCGTCCACCTGACGGTCGGCGGACCGCACGCCGGTCACCTGCGGTATGCCGCCTGTGCCGGGTGCGACAACGAGGCCCTCAGCCGCCGTACCGGCTTCTCTTCGGATGTTCCTCTGGGCGCGCACCGCCGCGCGCAGCGCCGTCTCCAGGACGATGCGCCGCATCCGTACCAGTACCAGGTCCTCGTCTCCCGGTCGATACGGCGGGTGGCCGGGGAACCAGTCGAACTCGTGCTGTTCCCACGCCCCCAAGCGGATCATGTGCGCGTACACGTCGGGAATCCACCTTCTGAGGACAGCGCGCGCCGGGCCGAGCAGAGCGTGCGGCTGGATCGCCTGAGGGACCCGCGGGCGCGGCCTGCCGAAGAAGTCCGCGTCCAAGGGGATGCTCGGGCCGATGTCGTCCTGCTCGAAGATCGTGACATCGTGCGCACCGCGCGCCAGGAGGAGTGCTGTGGCCATCCCGGCGATGCCGCCGCCTATGACCGCGATTCGTGTCATCCGTGCTTCCCTTCGTGCTCCGTCCGGCAGGCGTTCGCGTACGGTTCCGCCCGCTGGTACGCCTGTCGTTCCGCAGTCTCGTCGCGGGCGGGTATGTGTGGCATCGGCGAAAGGTGTGGATCATCGTGCGCGCGGACGCGTCAGCGGCATGAGGTGGGCCGAGAGGGGCAGGCGGTCAGCGGACCGCGGACACCGCGGAGAGGTGAGGTCCTCACCGAAGAGCTGCCGATCCGATGACAGCAGCACCGATGACGTACGTACTTGTCGCCGATGCGCGGTTTGATCCACCGGTGCGATGTTGATCGAGGCGGCCGCATCCAGGGTCGTCGGCCCATCACGATCATCGGAGATGACATGGCAGCCAAGGACATCACCTACACCGGTCTCGACGCCCTCCTGACCCCACAGAAGTCGGTACTGCTGCTGATCGACCACCAGGGCGCCCAGTTCGCCGGCATGCGCAGCATGGACGCCACCGTCGTCGTCAACAACGTCACCGCACTGGCCAAGGGCGCCAGACTCTTCGACGTACCCACCATCCTCACCACCGTCGTCGAGGACCGCGGCGGCCACATCATCCACCAGCTCCAGGAAGTCTTCCCCGACCAGACCCCGATCGACCGCACCACGATCAACACCTGGGAGGACCAGCGCGTCGTCGACGCCGTCGCCGCCACCGGCCGCAAGGACCTCGTCATCGCCGGGCTGTGGACCGACATCTGCCTCGCCTGGCCCGCCATCCACGCCCTCGCCGACGGCTACCGCGTCTTCGCCGTCACCGACGCCTCCGGCGCCACCACCACCGAGGCCCACGAACGCGGCATCCAGCGCATGATCCAGGCCGGCGTGATCCCGACCTGCTCCGGCACCGTCATCTCCGAGTGGCAACGCGACTGGGCCCGTGAGGAGACCGTCCCCGGCATGACCGACATCCTCCTCGAACACGGCGGCAGCTTCGGCACCAGCCTCGCCTGGGAACTCCAGCTCCTCGGCCAGAACAAGGGCTGACACCTCCCTTCCCGCGTCGAACGGCCGCGGGCGGTACGGCACCGGCTTCATGTCGTACCGCCCGCGGCTCGCTCGTTCCGTACGACAGAAACACAGGACACATACATGACCGACGCTTCTCCCATCGGGCCGCCGCCGCCCTTCGATCCCGAACTCGTGCCCGCTCTGGAGTCCTTGGCCCAGTCCATGCCTCCAGCCATCCTGCCGGAGATGATCCCGGCGCTGCGTGATTTCATGGCGGCAGCGGCGCCGAGTGACGAAGACCTCCGCCGGGAAGGCGCCATCGAGTTCGAGGAGCGAAGGGTTCCGGGTCCCGCCGGTGCCCCTGAGATCTCCCTGCTGATCTGCCGTCCGGCCGAGAGTGCCGGGCCGCGGCCGGGGGTCTATTTCACACACGGCGGTGGCATGATCCTCGGGGACAACCGCAATCTCATCGGGGAGATGCTCGACTGGGTCCAGCATCTCGGGATCGTCCTGGTGTCCGTGGAATACCGTCTCGCCCCGGAACACCCCTTCCCCGCAGCGCTCGAGGATGTGTACGCCGGACTGCGGTGGACGACCGACCACGCCGGCGAACTGGGGATCGATCCCGGACGGCTGGTCGTGTCGGGGCCCAGTGCGGGCGGCGGCCTGACGGCGGCGGTGACACTGCTCGCGCGGGATCTCGACGGCCCCACCCCGATCGGGCAACTGCTGGTCTGCCCGATGCTGGACGACCGCAACGACAGCCCGTCCGCCCGTCAGATGACGGGTGTCGGCGCATGGGACCGCACCTCCAACGACACGGGCTGGACCGCGCTGCTGGGAAGGCGGCGCGGTGGCCCCGACGTCACTGCTTACGCGGCGCCCGCGCGCGCCGAGGACCTGTCCGGGCTGCCTCCCGCCTTCATCGACGTCGGTTCCGCGGAGACGTTCCGTGATGAGGTCGTCGCCTATGCCGCTCGGATCTGGCAGGCCGGCGGCGTGGCGGAGTTGCATGTCTGGCCGGGCGGTTTCCACGGCTTCGACGCACTGGCTCCCGAAGCCGAGCTGTCGAAGCGGGCCCGAGCGGCGAGAGTGAACTGGCTGCGGCGGACGCTTCGGCTCGGATAACGGCGGGAGTCGTGGCCGTGGCAGCAGGCCGGAACTGGCTTGATGACCACAGAGGTCGTCGTCGCCGCAAGCACGGTCGTCGTCACGGCGGATGCCGGCGGCGTCGACCGCCTTCATCGCGATCCGGGCCGGCGTACGCGGCGCCGGAGCCGGGCGCTCCTCGATCGCGCTGCCGGTGGGTGCGGTGGCCCGTCGGGCCCGTCGCACATCCGGCTCGCCGTCCGCGTATGCGTCCGGCTCGTGGGTCCGGCTCGTGGGTCCGGCTCGTGGCGTCCGGCTCGTGGCGTCCGGCTCGTGGCGTCCGACGGGTTGCCGTCGGGTTCCGGCAGCCGGTCAGCGATGTCACCGGTCCCGGTGCAGGATGCGCTCGAAGTCGCGCCTTGCGACAGCGTGCCCAGAGCCCTGGCGTCCGACGAATTCGCCAGGGTATCCCCACTCCTGAGGTGGACCGGCCATGACCAGTGAAGTGACCGACACGGATCCCACCGAATGGCCGCTGCGTGTGGAGGCGTACCTGAGGAATTCGAGGAACCCGGCGCATCGTGCCATGCTGCGGAACTTCTACCGCCACCTGCTGCTGGAACTCTCCGGCTGCTCGGATCGGCTCGTCGTTCCCGAACCGACCGTCGTCGAGCGTGGCTCGGCCGGCGGCCACGAGACCGTTGCCGTGGCGGTGGACGGCGTGGAAGCGGTGCGGGACGACAGTGTCGGGCAGCCGTAGAGCGGTTCGGGTCCGGGTCGAGGTCCGCTGTGCGGCGACCGGGGCCGGCTGCGGGCAGGCGAGCGCGCGGAGCCCGTCGTCGCGAGGTGGCTCAGCCCTGTGCGGTGTGCCGAGGGGTGAACGCGGCGCACACGCCCCGCGCGCGCTACGGCGCCGGCCTGCCCGACTCACGCTCCGGGACGGGATCGGGTGCCTTCGGGGTCGCGGGCGCCGCGCCGACCGGTGTGAGCCACCTCTTCAGCAGCAGTGTCAGGGCGGGCATGACGGCGTAGGACATGAGAGCGCTGAAGAGTACGGCCACCAGTGCCGTGCGCAGCAGCAACGGCAGGTCGGTCAGGTGGGGCTGTACGGCGACGCCCGCGAAGAGGGAGATCGGGAAGATGCCGAGTATCGCGGTGAGCATCATCTTCCAGCGGGGCGGAGCGGTGTGATGGGGGCTGCCTGGCGGGACGAACCAGCCTTCGATGCCGCTCAGCCGGCGTCGGGTGATCTCGCGATGGTGTTCGTCGGCGCGGCGGAACCAGGCGGCGCGCTCAGGAGAGGCGTCCCAGCGGGCGTGGGACTCGGCGTCGCGGAAGCGGTGCACCAGATACCAGGGCTCACCCGGCCGGCTGGGCCGGAACAGGCCGTAACCGAGGTGCCCAGGGAAGGCGGAGGCCGCTTCCAGCACGCCGTGGGCCCACTTCTCGAACTCCTCCTCGTGGCCGGGGTCTACTTAGCGGGCTATGAGCAGGCCTACTTCTCCGGTCGGAACGAGGGCCGATCGCCGCTCGGCCTCGACGGCTCTCGTCATGGCTGCTGCCTCCTTCGGCGCGGAGCGGATGGCAAGGCTGCGTGCCGTGCCCGTGCGGGTGATGCGGCCGGCGGCCGACCGTGCGGGATGTTCAGTGGGTGGTCTGTCCGCCGTCGACCACGAACACCCCGCCGGTGGTGAACGAGGCCGCGGAGGAGGCGAGGTAGAGCACCATGCCGACGATCTCCTCGGGCTCGGCGGCGCGGCCGAGCTGAGGACCGGCCATGACGATCTCGCGCTTGACGGGGTCGTCGAGCCAGGCCTGGGTCATGGCGGTCCGGGTCAGGCCTGGTGCCAGCGCGTTGACTCTGATGCCGGCCTTGGCGTAGTCGACGGCGGCGGCTTTGGTCAGCCCGATGACTCCGTGTTTGGCAGCGACGTAGGGGGCCATGTCGGGGTCGCCGATGAGGCCGGCGATCGAGGCGGTGTTGATGATGGCGCCGCCACCGGCGGACACCATGTGCGCGATCTCGTACTTGAGGGAGAGGAAGACGCCCTTGAGGTCGACGGCGATGGCCTTGTCCCAGTCCTTCTCGGTCTGCTGGGCCAGCGGGGCGGGCGGGACGAACACACCGGCGTTGTTGAACGCGATGTGGAGGTCGCCGAAGGTGTCGACGGTCGTGGCGACGAGGCGGGAGACCTCGTGGGCGACGGTGACGTCGGTGGGGACGAACAGGCCCCGGCCGCCTTCCTTCTCGATGAGGTTCACGGTCTCGCTGCTGCGTTCGTCGACGTCACCGATGACCACGGTGGCGCCCTGCCGGGCGAAGGCCAGGGACACCGCCCGGCCGATGCCGGTGGCGCCGCCGGTCACCAGCACGACCTTGCCTGTGAAGTCGAAGTATTGCTCTGTCACGGTCTCCAGCTCCTGTCGGGTGATTCGAGGCGTGTGGCCGGTGGGCCTGGGCGTCCCGGGCCGGGCGCTGTCGGGCGGGCTACCCGGTCGGGGGCGGCTCGAGTGTCAGAAGGTGACGGTCACCTTGCCGCGGAGGTGCCGGCCGGCGAAGTCGACCAGCGCCTGGTCGGCCTGGCCGAAGGCGTAGTCGGCGCCGATCTCGATGCGCAGCCGGCCGTCGGCGGCCTTCTCGGCGAGCTCTTCCAGCCGGCCCTGGGGGGTACGGGTGCCGGTGTAGACGGCGGTGACGCCGCGTTCGAAGGAGGGCGGGCCGCCGAGGGGGGACACCAGCTGTCCTTCGGCCCTGGCGGCGTGCGCCGTCGTCGCGAGTGCCGGTCCGGCATTGGCCAGGTCGATCACCGCGTCGACGCCGCCGGGGACCAGTCGGTGCGCCTCCTGAGCGATGGCGCCCCTCGTGTAGTCGATGAAGTGGTCGGCGCCGAGGCGGCGCAGGAATTCCTCGTCGTCCGGGCGTCCGGTGGCCACTACGGTCAGCCCTGCCTGCTTGGCGAGCTGGACGGTGAAGGAGCCGACGCCACCTGCGGCGCCCACGATCAGGACGGTGTCGCCCTCCTGGAACCGGACGGCATCCAGCAGGGCGGCGGCGGTGAGCGCGCCGGTGGGCAGGGCGGCGCCCTGGGCCGGGGTGAGTCCGGCCGGCCGTCGTGCCGCGGAGGGGGCGTCGTTGATGACGATGTACTCGGCGAGAGCTCCGGCGGTCACGCTGTTCCAGGAGATGACGGCGTCACCGACGGAGAAGCGGGTGACGTTCTCGCCGACCGCTTCGACCACTCCGCTGACGTCCACGCCTGGGACGAAGGGGTGGCGGACGGGCAGGGCGTCACGCATGGCGCCCGTGACGAGCACCTTGTCGACCGCGTTCAGGGAGGTGGCCTGCAGCCGGACCAGCAGCTGACCGGGGCCGGGCACGGGGGTGGGCAGGTCCGCGAACTCGAGGTCTTCCAGTGGCCCGTACGACCGGGCGATGAGCGCCTTCATGATCTTGCTCCTGAGACGTGTGGATCAGCCGTGGAAGGGGCGCCGCGGCCGGTGCGGATGGGTCCGGAGTCCCTCCGGCCCATTTGATGACGTGACAACAATACCGCGTTATGTTGATGCGTCAACATCTTTGGGTGTGCGTCTCAGTCGGAGACGCGGCTGACCGAGTGGTAGCGCCACGGCTCGAACTCGGGATGCCTGTCTGCCCAGGCGGCGATGAACGGGCAGACGGGCAGGAACTTCACATCGGCCCGCCTGACCATCTCCAACGAGGCCCTCGCCAAGGCGGAGCCGATGCCCTGCCCTTCGCGCTCGGGCAGCACCTCTGTGTGCACGAATGCGAGTACGCCCTTGGCGGGGATGTACTCGACCAGCCCCGCGAGTTGTCCGTCCACGTACGCCTCGAGGCGGTTGCTCTCGTCCACCCTGGTGATCGTGACGGAAGGGTTCTTGTGCTCCATTGCTCTCTCCGTTCCGAGCGGCCATGGCGTCACGACGGAAACGGACGGCATGCACCGTGCGCCACGTTGCCAGGCACCCCGCTGGTCGCACATCGGCGATCACCGCCTATGGGACGTCCCGTGGTCGATCTGTGAGCCGGCTGGACACCGTCGCGCCCGTGCCGGCCCACTCATCCGGCGAGAGCGAGGTTGTACAGGCCGGCGATGCCAAGAACGGGCGTGGTGGACGCCGTCCCCTTTCGAGCGGCAGGCGCGCAGGATTTGTGGGCACCGGAGCGCCGTTCACGATCAGCACGGTGTCTTCGCAGAACGGCATGCGCGGCCGCGACGCCATCGACGGCCCGAGATGGTCGACGACGCGGCCGGCCGCCGACTTCGAGATGCCGAACAGCAGCGCGAGCTGCCGCGGAGTCAATTGGCGTCAGTGGGCGTCGTCCAGCAGAACCCCGCTTGCCGGACTGCCGCGGACGCGACCCGGTGTCGGGGCTGTCCAGGAAGGTCACGACGCCGTGACCACACCGGCCACAGCGAGATCATCTCACTTGTGATCAGCAGTCCTGGAGCTGCCCACTGACCTGACCCCTCCCACCGGAGGTCGATGCTCGGGCGCCGGTCTTCAGCCGATGAACGCGTCGCTGATCACGGTGTACGCGTACCAGAGAGTGCCGCCGAGGGCGGCGAGCCCCACAAGCGCCAGGACAGCCGTCATGCTGCGCATGGCGAAGGACTCGCGGACCACGGCGCGGGAAGGATCCGCCGGATCGTAAGTGACCTCGATCCGCCGTTCGTGACTGGTGGTGGTGATGAAGCGGCTCTCCCCGCTGGTGTCCGTGTAGCGGTACGCCCTCATCCCGTCCGCGTTGTGCGAGAACTGCGCGATCACCGTGATGCCGTGTCTGCGCAGCCGCCGCGACCGGTACAGGCTCCTGGCCGGCAGGTAGGCCGTCAGCCAACCGATGAGGATGCCGATGAACGCGGGCACGAGCATCGCCGAGTAGCGCGCTCCCCCGGCCACACCCACGGCCGCCATCACAGCTGCGGCCGCGAGAAGCAGGATGATCAGGACCGCGCCACTCGCTGTCATCCGCCGGTCCTGGACCGCCAGGGAGCGGATTCCGACGAGCGTGGAGCCGTCGATGCGCGGCTCGCCCTCCCTGCGCGGCAGCAGCCGGTTGACGCCGTCGGCGAACGCGGTGACCGCGGCCACGCTCGCGTCCTCCACACAGTGGACGTGCGGCGCGCTGCCGTCCGGCACGGTCAGTTCGATCGCGGCACGGCGCCCGTCCACCGTGACCCGTTCGATCGCCGCGAGCGGTATGGCCACCTCCTCGCCGGCCCGCTCCAACAACACGCCGTCGTGAACCAGCCGCGCCACCACGCCGCCACCCCGCAACACGAGACCAGGCGTCGTCATATCGAACCCCGGCGGATGTTCCCCGCAACGCGCTTACCCATCGCCCCGCCCCCGTCTGTTCGATCACGACGGATTTTAGGTGCGCCGGCCCTCCACTGTCATCGGCCGGCCCACCTCACTGGCGGCACACAAAGCCGTCCCGCCCGCCCGGTCGGCGTACATGCCCACTGACCCGATGCGGTGCCCGCCCGGGAGCGGCCGACGAACGGGTGAGTCGTGCGGCCACGGGCCCGCGCCCGCAGGCCACTTGAGCCGGTGCATCACCTGGCGGCAGGGGCTACCAGCGCGACAGCGTCAGTGAGACGGCCGACGGCGAGGCGAAGGCGTTCACGACACCGTGCTCGGCAGGGCTCGTCGGCACAACCTCGTCCAGGCCGCCCAGCCGGCCTCGGCAGACTCCGATGGTGCGGCGAGGAGTCACGCGTGCGGCGGTCGCTGTCCCAGTCCTCGCATGGCGCCGGATCGCCGGCACTCACTCGCGGGCCGCCAGCAGCGAGACCGGGCTGCGCCTGGTGGCGATCCATGCCGCGGCCACGCTGGTCAGGGTGGTGACCAGCAGGCAGACGGTCGCGAGCACTGCGGCCAGAGCCCACGGCACACCCACCGCGGGTGTTCCGGTGACCGAGACGGCGGTGCCGGCCATGGCGATCAGTGTGGCTGCTGCGGCCGCCGCTGCCAGGAGCACAGCGATCACGGTGATGGCGGCAGCCTCCACTGCCGCCGCTGCCAGGAGCGGGACGCGGTCGGAACGGGCCTTCGGCGAGTTCTGCGCACGTGACCCGCCACCCGCCTGCTCGGCGCTCCTGCGCGGCAGAGCCTGCTCGGGGCAAGTGGGGCGGCTTTCTTGGCCTGTAGGACGACAGGGCCGTCGCCTCGAGGTCGGGCGGCTCCAGCGCACGCCTCAGGAGCTGCCGCCGTCGGCCGCGTGAGCGGCCGGAGCGTTCCGGACCGCTGTCAGGACGCTGTCGAGGAGTCCGGGGAAGCGCGCGTCCAGGTCCTCACGGCGCAGGCTGTGCAGGATGATGCGGCCCTCGCGCCGGGCGCGCAGGACACCGGCCTCGCGGAGCACGTTCCAGTGCCGGCTGGCGGTCGACGGAGATACGTCGGGCAGTGTCGTCGAGCAGGTCAGCTCCTCCCCGTGAGCCAGACGCTCGATGATCCTCAGCCGGGTGGGATTGGCCATCGCATCCAGTACGGACTCGATACGCAGGTCCGCGCGGCTGGGATGTGTCAACGCTTTCACACTTCGATGGTACGCGACCTCGCAAACGATCCAACAGTTGTGCCGCGCCTCACACCTCGACGGCAGCTCCGCTCCTAGGCGAGAATCACCGAAGCGACAGCGCCCTCCGTCAGGGCACAGTGACACCCCGTGCGCGAAGCGGCGGAAGGGCCTCACCCTCACGGTCCCGCCGCCCCGCCCGCGCACTCCGGCCACCGCCACCGGGATCCGCCCGGTGCGCCGGACGGGTCGTGAGGAGGGCGCACGTGGAACCGGCGTTTCACCTGGGAGATCAGACTCAGGTCACCTTGCACGTGAAGGTGGCGAGCGAGGAGCCACGGACCTGGGAACTGTGGATCGTACAAGTCGACGGTGATGCCTACCTGCGGTCCCTGACCGGCGTCGGCTCACGCTGGTACCGGCAGGCCACAGCCTCCCGCGCCCAGTTGTGGTGTGACGACGGCATCGTCGAGGCACGCTTCGAACCGGTCGACGATCCGGTCCTGCTCGACCGGATCGACACCGCCTACACGGACAAGTACGGAATCGGCTGGCCGGGGCCCGTCGGATTCATCACCGCGTCCAGAGCCCGCACGGCCACGCTGCGCGTGGTCGTACTGTCGCAGGACGGTGGGTCCTCCGCAGCCGAGCAAGCCATGTGAGGACAGGAAGGAGGAGGGGGCGCCATGTCACAACGACGCCCCCTGCTCCTTGTGCAGCCGCCTCCTTGTGCAGCAGCCTCCCTGTGCAGCCGCCGACGCTCAGGCGGCGGTGCCGGTGCTGAGGATGTGGTCGCGGGAGGCGGCGACCTCGTCGCGCAGGGCGGCGAGGTCGACGTCGAGAAGACGGCCGTCCCGCTTACGCACCTGCCCGGCGATGACCACGGTGTCCACGTTGCGGGCGTCGCTTCCGAGCACGAGCGTGCCCACGGCGTCGTTCAGGAAAGCGGCACCCCGGGACACGCCCGGCCGAGCCGCGCGGAATGGGCGGGAGCGCGTTCGCGTGCCGTCGTGGCTGCCCTGGAGACGGCCAGTGAGCGGCCGGAGCGTACCTACCGACGGGGGAGCCTCGGCCACGCCCCGGCCACGTCGAATGCCGGCAGCCGCCGGCCCGCCTGACGTCGGTGATCGTCACCTATGAGCAGCCACCGGGCAGCCACCCGCAGTAGCCGAGTTCCAGCAACGCCCGGTTGCTTGGGTTGCCCCGGATGTCATGCGCTGCACGGCGGGATGGTCGGCACCGCGGTCATCCTCGACGCAGCGGGACACGAGACCGCCGTCAACCTGCTCCAGCCGTCCGGCAACAGCCGCGAGACGGCGCCGCCACCCGCTCGGGGTGGCGGCGCCGTCTCGGTCGAAGCCGGCGCGCCGCGGTCAGCGTCCCCTGGTTCAGCCGATCCCCTTCCGGTCACGCAGCTGACGGCGTGAGGTGATGTCGAGCTTGCGGAAGATGCTGCGCAAGTGGGCGTCGACGGTACGCGGGCTCAGGAAGAGCCGGATGCCGATCTCCCTGGACGTCCCGCCCGTCGCGACCAGTCGAGCGATGTGGAGTTCGCGTTCCGTCAACTGCTCCGACGCGTCGTTCGCCCCGCGCCGTGCGTGTTCGCCGGTCGCCCTCAGCTCCCGCGACGCCAGTGCGGCGAAAGCCTCCGCGCCCATCGCCGAGAACGTCTCGAGTGCGGCTCTCAGATGCTCTCGCGCCTCCCGACGGCGTCCGGCACGCCGTAGCCACTGCCCGAACACCAGGCGTGCCCGCGCGGGGTGGAGAACCACGCGGCATCCTTCCAGACGGCTGATGGCCTCCTCGAAGTGGCTTTCGGCCCGCTCGTCGTCGCCGAGGACGAGCGCCGTGCAGTGGGCCTCCACGCCTCTGGCCCAGTCGGTGACCGCCGGCCCGGTCCGCTGCAGCAGCCTGCCGAGTGCTTCGGTGGCCTCCTGGTGCTCCCCGCACCGGACAGCGGCCTCGACCAGCTCGATCAACGCCAGTCCGGTGATGGCGGGCTCGTCGCGCCCCGCGGCGGCCCGCGCCGATTCCAGTGCCGCCGGGTAGTTCGCCAGCCCGTTGTGCAGAACCGCCAGCGCCCAGTGCGCCGTGGCCGTCGCTTGGCCGTCGTCGCGTTCGACGGCTCCGCGCAGCGTCCGGTTCAGGAAGGTCTCCGCGGAAGCCCGGCCGCGCACCGATTCGAGGTGCAACCTTGGGTAGGGCAGCGGGGTGGCGCCGATGACCTCGGCCAGGGCCTCCTCCTCGGCGATCAGTGAGACGGCCTCCCTGCTCTCGCCTGCCTGCGCGGCCACGGCCGCGGACATGGCGAGCCCGACGCACAGACTGCCCAGCGCCCCGGTGCGGCGCGCTTCGCGTACCTGCGCGCGGGTCAGTGCTACGTAGGCCTCGTCCTCCCACAGTTCCACGGCGACGAGTGACGCCAGCGCCGGACGCTGAAGCCACACCGGATCGCCCACGTCCGCGAGGGCCTTGCGCAGCGGTGGCACGGCCTTGTGAGTGTCTCCCTGGAACAGCGCCGGCAGTCCTTCGAGTAAGAGGTCGATGGTCCCGGACGGCTGTGACGGCGGGTACGCCTGCCGTGCGCCCTCGATCGCCTCGCGCATCTCCTCACTGTGCCGGTCGATGAGCGCGCCCGTCGCCAGGGCATCCACCAGGCACTGCCCGGCGAGTCCGGCTGCGAGGGGCGCGACCCGCCGGGCGACGTTCAGCAGGAGCCGGGGTGCGTCGCGGATCCGTCGTTGGGCGAAGGCCACCTGCGCCCGGACGAGGTCCGCCTGCGCGTCGCGCGACTCGTCCGGAGGGCCGGCCTGGGCCTCGGCGGCCAGGCGCTCGGCCTTCGCGTAGTCACCCGCCCCATGGGCGGCTCGCGCCGCGTCCAGCGTGCGCCTCGCCCGTGTCCCGGCGTCAGGGGTGAGGATCGCGGCCCGGTCCAGGAACGCGGCTGCCGCTGCCGCTCCCCCGCGCGCACCGGCACGCGATGCCAGCCGCTCCAGTTCCGCCGCGATGCCTTCGTCCGGGCGCACTACGGACTGTGCCCTGTGCCAGGCCCGCCGGTCCTCGTCCATGCCCGGCGGGATGGCTCGGGACAAGATCTCGTGTACCCGGCGTCGCTGGGCGGGCGATGCCATGCGGTGGACCACGGAGCCCACCAGGGGGTGATGGAAGCGCGCGGTACCGTCCGAGGCGGTCAGGCCGGCGGCCTCGGCCGGGGCCAGTGCCTCGGCACCCACCCCGCAGCGGTCGGCTGCGGCCCACACCAGAGTGGAGTCGCCGGTGGCCTCGATGGCGATGATCAGGAGCAGCGTGCGGGTCGCTTCCGGCAACGCCCCAAGACGCCCTTCGAAACTCTCCTCGATACGGCGGGACAGTGGAACCGCCTGAGGAAGGCCGAAACCCCCGGCGGCTCGGCTCGGGCCCACCATACGCGGCAGTTGCAGCAGTGCCAGGGGGTTGCCTTGTGCCTCGGACAGGATCCGCTCACGGATCCGTTCGTCCAAGGGGGCGCGGAACTCGGCGGCGAGCAGGGTGCGGGCCGCCTCACGCGGCAGACCGGCGAGGGGCAGGCGGGGTAGGCCGACGAGTTCGGGGACGCTGTCCGGCTCTCGCAGCGCGAAGACCATGGCGATGCGCTCGCTCTCCAGCCGGTGCGCGACGAACCCGAGTGTCTGGGCGGACGCCCTGTCAAGCCACTGTGCGTCGTCGACGACGCACAGCACAGGCCGTTCGAGCGCGGCGTCGGACAGCAGTCCCATGACTGCCAGCCCCACCAGGAAGCGGTCAGGAACGGCACCCTTCGCCAGTCCGAACACCACTTCCAGGGCTTCGCGCTGCGGCTCGGGAAGTCGCTCCAGGCCTGGCATCAGCGGCGCGCAGAGCGTGTGCAGTGCGGCATGGCCGAAGGCGGCCTCGAATTCGAACCCGGTCGCCCGGAGTATGTGCTCGCCGTCGGACGGGGCGCAGACATGCCGCAGCAGGGCCGTCTTGCCGATTCCGGGGTCGCCGTGGAGCACCAGCGCGCTGCCGTTGCCCTGACGGGCCTCGGCCAGCACGGTGCGGACCCTCTCCAGCTCCCGTTCGCGGGCCAGCAGGCCCTGGGATCCATGCGGCTGACTGATCATGCGCAGAGCATCGCACGGCGGGACGGCAGGCCCGGGGCTGCGTCATACGAGCGGGGAGACGACGCCGGCGAGACGTTTCTCCACCGCCGCGGCGGCCACCTCGGCACCGAGATGCTCAAAGATGGCCAGCGAATCGCGCCACACCCTCACCGCTTCCGTGCGCTGGTCCATCGCGAGCAGGGCGTCGCCGAGTGCGCGCAGCGCATGGGCCTCCCCGACTCCGTGGCGCACCGCTCTGGCCAGCAGCAGGCCTTCCTCAGCCCGCTTCACGGCCGATTCGAGCCGGCCCACCTGGGTGTACGCCTCGCTGAGACGGACCAGGCATGCGGCACGCACGAAGTCGATCTCGCCGTCCTCGATGAGACGCAAGGCCTGCTGATAGTCGGCGATCGCGTCGGCCGGCAGGCCCTGGCGGACCAGTACCTGGCCATGGCGGTACAGCGACAGCGCTTGGCCTTGCCGGTCGCGCAGGAGCCGGTACAGCTCGATGTGCCGGAGCGATTCCGCCACGGTTCGTTCGTCCATGCCCTCGGTGGTCAGCCGGACCTGGACCGCGTTGCCCAGCACCAGCGCCTCGAGGGAGCGGTTGTTCAGTCGCTGTGCCAGGTCCGCGGCTTCTCGGTGCACTTGGAGGGCGGAGTCCGGAACACGGATGACGAAGCCCTGAGCGTTCAGGCACATGGCCTGGACATCGTCGTCGCGGTCACGCGACGCCTCCAGCGCTCGCGCCAGCTGATCACTCGCCTGCTCCGTTCGGCCCACCTCGGCCAGCGCTCCGCCGAGGATGTAACGGGCACGGCCTTCGGAGCGCCGGTCGCCTGCGCGGGAGGCCGCGTCGGCGACGACGGTGGCGACGGGGATGACCTGATGCCACAGGTGGGCGTTGTGCAGGACGGCGTCCAGCATGAGCAGGAGTGTCGCGGCACGGTCCGTGTGTGAGGCGGCGGTCTGCGTCAGAAGCAGCAGGATGTCGTCGAGGGCGGAGGCGCTCCAGTTGAGCGCCTCGTTGACGCTGTCGAAACATACCTCCGTGCCCGGCACCACGGGCAGCGCTGCGAGCGCCACCGTGTGCCCGGGACGTATGACGCGGTAGGACTCGGCGGCAGCGACGAGGTGCAGGTCGAGGAGACGCCCCAGCGCGGCGTGCCGGGTGCGGTCGGGGTCCGTCTCCAGGGCCAGGCGCCGGGCGAAGAGGCGGACCAGGTCGTGGTAGCGGTAGCGGTCCAGGGCCGGTGATTCGAGGAGTCCGACAGCGACCAGCCGCTCCAGGAGGACTCTCGCGCTCTGCGCCGGAACGGCGAGCACGGTACTGGCCGTGCGCAGGTCGTACACGCTGTGGGCGGGCAGGGCGAGCAGCCGCAGGCTCTGCCGCGTCGACTGGTTCAGCTGGCCGTAGCCCAGCGCGAAGCTGGCTTCCACGGTCACCGTGTCCACGGTGAGTTCGGCGAGCCGGTGCTGTTCGTCGGTGAGGCGTGCCGCCAGGTCGGCCAGGGTCCACTCCGGGCGGGCGGCCAGACGGGATCCGATGATGCGCACCGCGAGCGGCAGTCCGCCGCAGGCGGTGACGATGCTGCGGGCGGTGTGCGGCTCGGCGTCGACGCGGGAGGCTCCGATGAGCCGGGTGAGCAGCCGCATCGCGTCTTCGTCGGGCATGGCGCCGAGGATGACGCGCGCGCTGACCGGGAGGGTCGCCAGACCGTTGCGGCTGGTGATGACCACGGCGCAGGTGGGGCCGCCGGGCAGCAGGGGTGTCACCTGGTCCATGTCGGCGGCGTTGTCCAGGACGATGAGTACGCGCCGCTGGGCGAGCCTGGAGCGGTACAGCGCCGCGCGTTCGTACAGCTCTGCCGGGATGTAGGCGTCCCGCTCTCCCAGTGCGCGCAGGAACGACGTCAGTACGGTGGCGGGGTCGGCGGGTGTGCCGTCGGCGCCGCGCAGGTCGACGTACAGCTGGCCGTCGGGGTAGGTGGAGAGCACGCTCTGCACGCTGTGCATGACCAGGGAGGTCTTTCCTGTGCCTCCCATGCCGGTGACCAGGACGATCGGCACCGCCTCGGCCGATGGGTGCAGCAGGGTCTCCCGGATGAGCCGGGTCTCCTGGGTCCGGCCGGTGAAGTCGGCCGTCGCGTGGGGGATCTGGCGGGGCGCGCGTTCCTGCCGGGTGACGATCTCCGGGCGCGGGACGGACGGAGCGGTGTCCTGGAGGATGTCGGCGTGGAGTTGCTGGAGGCGGGCGTTGGGCTCGATGCCCAGTTCCCGCGCCAGCAGACGGTGGGCTCGTCGGTAGACGGCGAGGGCCTCTCCTTGCCGTCCGGTCCGGTGGAGGGCCCGCATCAGCAGGAAGTGCAGCCCTTCGCGCAGCGGGTGGGTCTCGGCGAGGGTGGTGAGTTCGGTGGCGGCGTCCGCGCAGTCGCCGAGTTCCACCATGGTCTCCAGCCGTGCTTCGACCACGTCGAGGCGGCGCTCCTCCAGGCGGGCGCGCTCGGCATTGGCGAACGGTCCGGGCACGCCCAGGAGCGTCGTGTCACGCCACAGGGACAGGGCCGCGTCGAAGAGGTTCCGTGCGGCCGCCACCTCTCCGGCCGCCTTGCGGGCCCGGGCCTCGGCGACGTGCTGCTCGAACAGCTCCCGGTCGAGCGCTCCTTCGGCCAGGCGGAACGAGTACCCGCCGGGGACGGACTGGAGCATCTGCCACGGTCGGCCCGGATCGCGTGCGGGCTCCAGGAGATGCCGTAGCCGCCAGACATAGGTGCGAAGGACGGGCTCCGGTCGTCGCGGCGGGGTCTCCCAGAGCGCGGCCGCCAGGTCGTCGATGCTCACGGCCCGGCCGTGGCGCATGACCAGCACCGCGGCCACCGCGCGCTGCTGGGGGGAGCCGAGGTCGATGTCCGTGTCTCCTCGGCGCGCCAGGAACCGGCCGAGTACCGAGAAGTGAATGGCCGGTGTCTTCGCTGCCTCCATGGTCACCTTCAACGTGTCCCAGAGCCCGCCGGGCCCGCCTGCCGAGCTCTCGAAAGCTATGTCACGTCGCCCTGCCCAGGCAGCTGTGAGCTGCGGTTTGTGCACTCGCAGTACATCCGTGGCCGGTTCTGACGTCCTGGGTCGGGTGGTCGGGCGTCCCGGGTCTGCCGACCGCTCTAGGGCCTGTCTGACAATTCCCGTCGTCCTCCCGGAGGGCGGGCTCCGCGGCGCCTGGTGCGTGCGATCGCAAGGCGCCGGAGCGCCCTCGTGGCGGAGCCACGTGGGTGATTCGGCAACGCGGCGAGCGCGCGTGCCAGGCGCCGCGGAGCAGGCGGGAATTGTCAGACAGGCCCTAGGCGCCGACCACCGATGCCGGGCGAAGCCGGCACTGTGAGTGTGGAGGACCGGAACGATCACAACGATCAGGAGATCACCTCCATGTCAGCGCCTCAGCAACCGGCCGGAACCGCACACGTCCCGGACGCCGTCCCCTCGCGGGCGGAGCTCGTCGCCCGCGCCCTGTCTCTCGGCCCTCTTCTGCGGGCGAACGCCGAAAGGACGGAGCGACACCGCCGCGTCGCGCCGGAGAACCTCGACGCCCTGAGGGCCGCGGGCCTGCTGCGCCTGACGACGCCGAAGGGGCGCGGTGGTTTCGGGGCCTCCATCCGTACGCAGGTGGAGGTTTCGGGGTCGCCCTGGGGCGCGCCTGCCCGTCCACAGCCTGGGTCGCCGGCATCTACAACGGCGTGGAGCCGATGACACTGATGCTGTCGGAGACCGCTCGCGACGAGTTCTACGGGGCGGGGCCCGACGTGACGGTCTGCTCCGTGGCCAGTGTCCACGGCGAGGCGGTCCGTACGGACGACGGTGTGCGTTTCTCGGGCACGTGGGCGGCGGCCTCCGGCTGCGAGGACGCCCGCTGGGCGCTGCTCGGCATTCCGCTGCCGGACGCGGCGGGTGGCCCGCCCTCCGCGGCAACGGTGCTGGTGCCGCTGGAGGACTTGGAGGTGAAGGACACCTGGGACGTCGCGGGGATGCGGGGAACGGGCAGTCAGAGCCTGGTGGCGGACCGCGTCCTGGTGCCTGGGCACCGTGTCATCGGTGCGGCCGTCGCCCCGAGCGGCAGCGCCGGCTCCGGCTTTCCGGCTGCTCTGAAGATCGGCGCCGCGCTCAACCTCCTGGCACCGGTGATCGGCGCCGCGCTGGGCGGACTGGACACCGTGCGTGACACTCTCGCGTCCGGGCGGGGGATCATCGCCTCCGTCTACCGGGACGCCGGCGCGTCTCCGTCGGCGCAGATGTGGTTCGGGGAGGCGGACCGTCTCATCGACCGCGCGGTCCGGCTCATCGAGTCGGCGGCCGACGCCGCCGACGACGCGCTGACCGGCGATCCGCTCTCGTTGCGGGAACGGTCCGCGCTCAGGACGGACATGGTCGCGGCGATCGAGCACTCCCGTGCGGCCATGAGCAGACTGCTCGATCTCAACGGCACGTCGGGGTTCTCGTGGACCCATCCTCTGCAGCGCTACTGGCGCGACATGGAGACCGGAAGCCGGCACGTGCAGTTCAACCCCTTCCTCACCCGCGAGGATTACGGCCGGCTGATCGTCGGCGTCGAGTCCCCGGTCTCCCTCCTGCTGTAGGACTCCCCAACCGGTGTGATGGGCATCACTGCGACAGTGCGCGGGAAGCGGACAGGGACCGACGTGGAAGATTCTCTACGTGCCCGGATCCGGGCGGGCGACGCCCAGGCGTTCGCGCAGTTGTTCCGCTCCCACGCGCCCTCCGTGTACGGCTACGCCACGCGGTTGCTGGGAGACGCGAGCGCGGCCGAGGACGTCGTCTCGCTGACCTTCCTGGAAGCCTGGCGACTGCGCGAGCGGCTGCTGCCGGATGGTGAGTACACCGCGCCGGATCGTCCGGAGGGCGGGGCGGACGACGGTCTGCGGGCCTGGCTGTTCGGCATCGCGACCAATGTGCTGCGCAACTCACGGCGATCCGCCCGGCGGCACCGGGCAGCGCTCGACCGCCTCACGCGGACCCCCGGCGAGGAGGCGATCGTGGTCGACTTCGCCGAGGCGCTGACAGGCCGCATGGAGGACACCGAACGGCTCGCCGCCGCCCGCGCGGCCTTGCGGAAACTGCGCCCGCGGGAGCGGGAGGTGTTCACCCTGTGCGTCTGGTCGGAGCTCAGCTACGCGGCTGCCGCTGCCGCTCTCGGTGTGCCCGAGAGCACGGTGCGCTCCCGGCTCTCCCGTGCCCGGCAGCGACTGCGCCGCCTGGCCGAAGCGGAACTCGCGCACCACCCCGGGCCACCTGGACGGCGTCCGGCCGCCGACGAAGGCCCGGGAGGCCCCTCCCGCAGCGGACAGCAGCCGGTTGTCCCCGTCAGAACACCCCCGTTGAACCAGGAGAGCCACTGATGCACCCCACGGAACGCGAAGAACTGGCCAGGCTACTGCCGACCCCGGATGCGCCGGTCCTGCCGGCTGAACGCCTGGTGCGGCTGGAGACCCACCTCATGCGAGAGATCGCCCTCGACGAGCAGGCGCACCGCACCAGCCGCCCGGGCGGCGCCACCGCACCGAAGCGGCCGCGCCGCCGCCTCGTCTCCCTGGCCATGCCCGCCGGCTTGGCGGCCGCGGCATGCGCGGCGGTTCTCACCCTCGGGCCCGGTGCCGGGGAGCGCCCGTCCGCCAGCCCTGAAGCGGTGGACCTGCTCCACCGCATCGCCGCCGTCGCCGCCACCCAAGACGCCCCGACCGTGCGGGACGACCAGTACGTCTACACCCTGACCCAGGGCACGCAGGAGATCACGGACGTGGGGACCGACGTCTTCCGGCGGGCGGACTGGCATGCCGTCGACGGCCGGCGGGACGGCCTCGCCCGCATCACCGTGCTGTCCGGCCCGTCGGGCAAGGGCACCAGGGACATGGCTCTGGAGGCCGACCCCAACCACACCACGTACAGGGAACTCCAGGAACTGCCCACCGATCCGGACCAGTTGTACGAGCGGGTGTGGGAGGCGACGGAAGGCCAGGGGCCGACGCACGAGGAGGCCGCGCTGGAGGCGATCGGATCCATGCTCCGGGGCGCCACGCTGCTGCCCGAGGTGGACGCCGCCCTCTATCGCGCCGCCGCCAGGATCCCCGGGGTGACCGTGGTGGAGCACGCCGAGGACGCGGCCGGCCGCACGGGCGTCGGCCTGTCCTTCGGTGACGGACGGGAACGTGAGGTGTGGGTCTTCGGGAAGAGCGGCCTGAACTATCTCGGCACCGAGGAGGTGGCACTGCTCGATATCGGCGTGGTCGACAAGGCCGGTGTCCCGGTGCGGAGTTGAGACGTGCCGGGCTGAGGGAGCCGCACGCCGCCAGGTGACCGGCGGCGACCCGGGCCAGTCCTCGGGAATCCCTCCGAGGACTGGCCCGCACTGGTTTCCGTCCGCACCCCGGCCGGCCCTCGGACCGTGACACGCATCACGCTGACGCCCGCGGCGAGCGGACAGGACGGGAGACGGAGGAGATGCCCGCGCCGTACGCCGAACCGGCGTGCCGCCGCTCTCGCGCACTTCCCCGGAGGCAGTCCGGACGGCACGCGCCCCCGACGGCGTGTGCGGGAGCTGAGGTTCGAGGTCTCGTACGACGAAGCCGGCACATGGCGCCCGGTGCCCCGGACCAGGCACGGCAGGCTGGTCCTCGGCCATCCTGCGGCCCCCGGTTCGGTGTCCCTGCGGGTCGGCCTGACCGACGGTCAGGGCAACACGCGCGGCAGACGATCGAACGCGCCTACCTGTTGCGCTGACGAGGCGGTGGTGTCGGCCCGCCTGTCCATGGCGGGCCGACACGGGCCTTCACCACTGGCGCGTGTACGAATCCCGGGAACAGGTGCAGGCGCCCACGCCGGGATCGAGGACGCTCGCCGTCCATCCGCTCGGGCTGCGCATTGCCGAGTGCGCAGCCGCCGCTACCGCGGTGACAAGTCGTCCCGCGCGGGCGGACCGGCAGGCAGGGCCTCGGCGCCCGGCATCCGGGCAGCCTTGAGTGACAGCCGCACATTCTCGGCGTCCAGTACGTCCTGGACGCTGCGCAGCACGATGTCGTCGATGCGTCCCGCGTCCCGCAGCTCCGCCAGGGCCTGCCGTTTGACTCGCAGCAACGCGGTCTCCAGCTGGTGGGCCCCGCGGCTGCGCCGGGCCGCCTCCTCGCTTCCGGCAAGGCGGTCGCGGATGTCGCGTTCCAGGTACGCCGCCGCAGCGGGTGCCACGGAGTAGCGGCGGGCGAGTACGGGCAGCTCGCGCAGGGCCGCGGCGCTGAGGTGCCGGTGGGCCAGCTCCGCCTCGGCCGCCTGCTCCTCGTCGACGTCGAACCGGGCGCGCCGGACGACGGCGGGGAGAGTGGGGCCCAGCACGGTGAGAGTGATGACGATGACCACCGCCGTGATGAACACCACGGCGTCCCGGTGCTCCACGGCTTGCCCCTGCGCGGTCGTGGCCGGGAGGGTCAGGGCCGCCGCCAGGGAGATAGCGCCGCGCATCCCCGCCCAGGCCAGCGGCAGACGCTGCGCCGCCCCGATCCGGCGCTCCTTCTGCGCGGGCCGCCGGTCCACGAAGCGCACCACATAGGGAACCGTGTAGAACCACAGGAAGCGGGATCCGGCGACCGCGGCGCTCACGGCGGCCGCCACCGCCACGGCTCGCAGGAGGTCCGCGGACGTCACGGCCCTGACTGCGGCGGGCAGTTGCACGCCCACGAGTACGAACAGCGCGCTGTTGAGGAGGTGACTTGTGACCTCCCAGAAGGCCGTGGCCTGGACGCGGGCGTCGGGGCTGATCACCCGAGGGCCGTAGCGACTGCTGACCAATCCGCAGGTGACGACGGCCAGCACCCCTGAGACGTGTACGAGTTCGGCGGGCAGGAACGCGAAGAACGGCGTGGCGACGCTGAGGACGCTGTGCAGCAGCGGGTCCTCGAGCCGGCGCCTCACCCGTTTCAGCAGCAGGGCGACGGCGGCGCCGATGGCGATGCCTCCCGCGTAGGACTGAAGGAAGCGCAGTGAGGTCTCCGCCCAGCTGAAGGGGGCGTCCTCGGCCACCACTTCGATGGTGACGGCGAGCAGCACCAAGGCCGTGCCGTCGTTGAGGAGGCTTTCGGTGCGCAGCACGGTCAGGATGCGCCGGGGCATGGCGCGTGCGACGGCGGCCACGGCGGCGGCATCGGTGGGCGCGAGGACCGCTCCGAGCACGAGCGCGATCGGCCACGGGTAGCCGAAGGCGTGGGCCACGACGGCCACGGCGAGTGCGGTGACCAGTACCAGAGCGGTCGACTGCAGGGCGATGCTGCGCAGGTTGTGGCGGATCTCCCGCACCGATGAGGTCAGCGCCTCCCAGTACAGCAGTGCGGGGAGGAAGAGCAGGAGTACCACTTCGGGGGCGAGGGTGATGTCGTCGAACATCGGCGTCAGGCCTGTGAGGCAGCCGGCTCCGAGCAGGACGAGTGGTTCGCTCAGTCCGGTGCGGCGGGCGATCCAGCCGGCGACGAGCACGGCCGTCGCGACGGCGACGATCAGTTCGAGGCTTTCCACGAGCGTATGCCTGGTCAGCGGCCGTCGCGCGGCGCTGCGTCCTCGCGGTACAGGACCAGGTGTTCGTGGTGGAGCACCCCGTCGCGCACGTCACCGGTGGCGGTGAAGCCGCTGTCGTCGACGTGGTCGATGTGGTTGCCGGTGACGGTGTAGCTGCCGGTGTAGGCACTCCGCCGGGTGCCGCGCGCCTCGTCGTAGCGCCCGTCGGCCAGCAGTTCCTGGCGGATATGGCCGTCCGCGGTCACCCACATGCCGACGTAGGGGTGCGGGGTGGCGGAGGGGGTTTGGGTTTCGTCGGTGTTCATGGCATCCACGCTGTCCCAGGTCGCGACGGGGTACCAGGCCGCGTCTCTCCTGGGTGCGTGCCACCCACTCTTGCGGTCACCCGCCGGTCGGCACCCTCGGTTTCACGCCTGCCCGTGATGCCGGCGCCACGCAGCGCATCACCACCACTCCTTCGAGCCGGAGCCTTGAGCGGCGGCCGCATGATCGGCGCGCTCTCTACGCGGGCGCGTCCGTCGCTTCGGCGTCCACCTGGGTGAGGATCCGGTCGAGGAAATCACCGAGGAGCCTCACCTCGTCCTTGGTCAACGGGTCGAAGAAGAGTCGGCGCACCGTCTGTGCGTGGCGGGGCGCGGCCTCCTCGATGGCCTGTCGGCCGGCGGGGGTGAGCCTGACCATGGAACCACGAGCGTCATCGGCGCATGCCTCGCGCGTGACGAGGCCGCGCTTCTCCATCCGGCTGATCTGGTGCGAGAGGCGGCTGCGCTCCCAGTCCACCTCGGCGCCCAGCTCTCTGGCCCGCAGCAGACCTTCGGGAGCCTCCGACAGGGGCGCCAGGAGCGCGTAGTCCGCCGCGGACAGGCCCGAGTCACGCATGAGCTGACGCTCCTGCGCCCGGTGCAGTTCGCGGCGCAGACGCCGGTACTTCGTCCAGACGTCGGCCTCTTCGGCGTTCAGCCACGGCGGTTCGGTCATGACGACAACCCTACCATCTTGTTGACACATCACCTAAAATGGTGGTGGTGCCTACGCCGTGCCGGCCGCTCTCGGAGTTCAAGGGGCCGGCGGACCATCCAGGTAGTTCCCGCTGTCGTCGTAGGGCCATGCGTTGGACAGACAGCCGTGCAGCCCTTTGATCTGCTGCATCATCACGGGTGCCGGCATGCCGGGGCCCGGGCAGCCGAGGTGTTGTGTCAACCCGATGAAGTGACCCACCTCGTGGTTCACGATGAGTGGCCGGTACTCCTCGGCTGTGCCGTCGAACTGAGGCGATCCCGTCAGCCAGCGACGCAGGTTGACCACGATGCCGTCCGGTGTCTCGCAGTTCAGTTCGCCACCGGTGTCGAGACCGTGCTCGGCACACAGCCGGTCGGCTGTCGAGGGCGTGGCTATCTTGATGATCAGGTCCGCCTCCGCAGGATCGGTCTGATGGAACGTCCCGCGCCCGTGGGCTGCCCAGCCGCGGGGGTCGGAGAGGATGGCGCCGATCTCGCGAGCCGTGGCTCGGACGTCGAGGCGGCTGTCGGTCTCCGCCATCACCGCGTAGCCGACGTCGGGGCCCGTACCCGTGGGGGCGACAACGATGTCGGCGGCGACGAAGGTACCACTGCCGCTCTCTGGCACGTCGCGGCCCGCATCGCCATGCGATCGGCTGGTTCTGTGAGCCGACGGGGCCGCGTCCGGAGCGGATCGGGCGGGCTCGGTGG
Source organism: Streptomyces sp. NPDC001532 (assembly GCF_040298625.1). Classification (NCBI taxonomy): domain Bacteria; kingdom Bacillati; phylum Actinomycetota; class Actinomycetes; order Kitasatosporales; family Streptomycetaceae; genus Streptomyces; species Streptomyces sp. NPDC001532. The sequence continues at coordinate 107,849 of NZ_JBEPAL010000010.1, read as the reverse complement.
GCTTCGCCGGCGCCCGTTCCGAGGCTGCCGTCCCGGTCGGCACGGGGCGCTTCGCGGAGCTCTTCGGGCTTCCCTCCGATCCGTGCGAGGTGAGGTGGTGGGCGAGGCCGGCAGCCAGGAGCAGCAGAGAGAGATGCCAGTGCCAGCAGACGGCGGAGAGGGAGTTGCCGGCGTCTGCGCCGGGTCGAGCGTCTCGTGCCCAGGGGCATGGTCTGTCCTGTTCCGCTGCACGGACCGGCAGCATGATGTCGGCCGTCACTGACGTGCTCGACGGGAGTCCGGATTCGGAGCTCTCGATGCACGGTCGAGTGTGCGTAGGAGGCACGGGCTCTCGCGTCGGCGGGAAGTACCTATGCCCACCGATCCGGCCTCGTGCCGGGTCAGGTTCCGGCGCGGTCGGACACCCGCAGCCCTTCGACGTGACGCAGCCGGCGGCGTGAGGACACATCGAGTTTGCGCAGGATGCTCCGTACGTGAGCGTCCACCGTGCGAGGGCTCACGAACAGGGCCGTTCCGATCTCCCGGGACGTCTCGCCGCGCGCCACCATCCGTGCCACCCGTAGCTCCTGGGCGGTGAGGGTGTGCACTCCCGTGCTGGGCCGTACGGTCCGTTCACCGGCAGCGCTGAGCTTGACGGCGGCCCTGACCTCGAAGGCGTGCGCGCCGGCGGCCGAGAACGTCGCACGGGCGTGCCGCAGTGGGACCCGGGCCTGGGTACGCCGTCCTGTCGACAGAAGCCATTCGCCCCAGAGCAGTCTGGTACGTGCTGCCTGGAGGACGGCGCCGGCTTCGGTGAGGTGCTCCGTGGACCGCTGGAACAGCGCCTCCGCGCCGAGGCCGCGTTCGAGAAGTGCCGCGGTCCGCAGGTAGAGCCCTTCTGCCCACGGGGTACCGCACACTTGGGCGTGCTGCTTGGCCGTGTCGGACGCGGAACGCGCCCATGCCGGGTGGCCGCAGGCCACAGCCGCCTCCACGCGCTCTGCCGCGAGCAGCCCTCGGTAGCCCGCGTCGATGCCGTCGATGCCGTCGCTGACTCGTTGCGTGGCGGCAAGAGCCGCCTCGGGTCTGCCGACTCCGTTGTACAGGACGCCTTGGGCGTGGGCTGCCGCTGTGAGCAGTGGTCCTTCGCGGCGTTCGGTGGCCTCACGTACGGCGAGGTCGACGAGTGAGGCCGCTCTCGGCTCGTCGCCTCGCCAGGCGGCGAGTGCCAGATCGGCATAGCGCAGTGGTGCGGTGCCCATCGCCTCGGTGATGTGGTGGGCTTCCGACACGCGCTCCTCGGCGGCCGCCAGGTCACCGGCGTGGATGTGCGACAGGGCAAGGTGGTGCAGTCCTACGGGCAGGGCGTCGAAGTCGCTTTCCGCGCGGGCTTCTCGCACCTGGCGGTGGGCCAGTCGCCTCCAGGAATGCGCGTCGCCCATCTGCAGAGCGGCGCTGGTGGCGAGCCGCGTCACGGACGGCTCGCCACGCAACTCCGCGCCACTGTCGATGCCGGTGTCGGTATCTGTATCTGTATCTGTATCTCTATCGGTGTCGGTATCCGTATCCGTATCCGTATCGGTGTCGGTGTCGGTGTCGGTGTCGGTGTCGGTGTCGGTGAGGCAGCGTTCGACCGCCCGGGACATCGCGGTCGCGGCCGCCGCCTGCCCTGCCGTGAACCGGGTGGCCATTGCCTTCAGCAGCATGCCTCCGCGGTCGTCGGCTTCGGTGCGCACGTCGAGCCGCCGCACCCCGGCGACGATGTCCCGCAGTCGGTCCTGGGCCAGGTGCTGCCCGGTGAAGAGGAGGGCGTTGAACGCGTCCAGTAACAGATTCCGGCTCTGTGCGGGGTCGCGGTCCCCGACGAGGAGCACCGCGTCCAGGAGCAGGAGGACCGCTTCTTCGTCGCGGTGGACGGCGTAGGCGACCCGGGCGTGCATCAGCCGCGCGTGGACGCGTTCCGGTTCGGGCAATGGTTCATGTCTCAGGGCGGACAGCAGGGCGAGGGCTTCGGCGAAGGCCCCCGTCTCCTGCTTCGCTCTTGCCGCCGAGAGCAAGCGCGATGCCCGTGTCAGGCGGTCGGCCGTGAGGGAGGCGGCAAGCTCCCACAGGCCTCCGGCGACGGCTGCGCCCGCTCGTTCGGCAGCGGTACGAGCGGCGGTCTCGAGTCGGCCGGCGGCGGTCTCGTCGAAGCCCGCCGCTGCCTGTCCCTGGTGCCAGGCATGCCGGTCCTGATCCCGCACGGCGTCGCAGCACTCGGCCAGGGCGGTGTGGGCGCGTCGCCGTTCGGCCGCGGGAGCCGCCGCGTAGACCATGGATCTCAGGAGGGGGTGCCGGAAGCACATGCGTGTACCGGAGATGTCGAGGATGCCTGCCGCCTCCGCCACCGCGGCGGCATCCTCACCGACGTCCACCAGCGCCGCCGCCTGACGGACCAGGAACGGATCGCCGTCCGGTTCCGCTGCGGCGAGGAGGAGGAACCGTCTCACCTCGGGCGGGAGCTTGGAGAGCCTGGCCCGGAAGGTTTCTTCCAGCCGTTTGGGAGCTCTCACGTTCGCGCTGGTCAGCCGGGCGGTCATCTCCGTCGGTCCGATCCAGCGGGGCAGATGGATGAGGGCCAGCGGATTGCCGTGTGCCTCCGTCAGCACCCTTTCCCGCACCCTGCGGTCGAGCGGCGCCCGAACCGCGCTTTCCAGCAGTTCGCGTGCGTCACGGTCTCCGAGAGGCCTGACCGCGTGAGCCGGCAGTCCCGTCAGTTCGGCAAGACCACCCATGTCCTCGGCGGCGACGATGACGGCGATGCGCCGTGCGCCGACCCGTCGCGCGACGAAGGCGAGCACGGCGAGGGACCCGCGATCCATCCACTGCGCGTCATCGATCACACAGACGACCGGCAGCTCCTCGGCCGCGGCCGACAGCAGGCCCATGACCGCCAGGCCCAGATGCAGGTGGTCGGGAGCAGGCCCGGGACGCCGCCCCAGGGCCACGCCCAGGGCCTCGCGCTGCGGCTTGGGCAAGGTGCCGAAGTGGCCCATCAGCTCGTTCGTCAGGTGCTGCAGCCCCGCGAACGCCAACTCGGACTCGGCCTGCGTGCTCTCCACTCTCACGATCCGCAGCGCCGCGGTGTGCTCCGCGCACACGCTGTCGAGCAGTGCGGTTTTGCCGATGCCTGCCTCGCCGTGCAGGACAAGCACTCCCCCGATTCCGGCGCACGCTTGCGCGACAAGCTGCCTCAGGGCAGCGATCTCCGTGCCGCGGCCCAGCAAGGCCTTGGCGTGCGGCGCCCGCGCCGGCCGAGCGCCCAGCATGTCAACCCCCATGGTCGTACCCCCAGCTCACTTCCCACATGTATGTCCGCATCGCCCTCGGCGGGCAGGTACGGATCTGATCCTCGATCAGCCCCGTCTATGAGGCGTCTATGAGGCGTCTACGGCTGCCTCGCCGGCGGTGGGGAGGTGTGGCGATGAGACCGGTACGCGGTCGGGCGAGCGCACACCGGGTCCGTCACGGAGGTCAGCCAGCCGTAGTGGATCCCGCGGCCGAAGGCCACGTGTCGCGCGTGGTCCCGCAGGACGTCCAGCTCTCCGGATCGCCGCCGCAATCCACGGGTGCGTCGCAGAACAGGAACTCCGGCATGGCGTTGCTCATCATGCGCACGCCGGCCGTGCGTGGCACACCGCCAGGCTCCTCGTCCTGGGCCGGGTCCGGTGCGCGCCTGGTCTTCGTTGCCACCGCCGTCGGACAGTTCTCCTCAGCAGGCGCGCACATGTCCCCTCAGCAGGCGCGCACATGTCCCCTCAGCAGGCGCGCACATGTCCCCTCGGCAGGCGCGCACATGACGTACGTACTTGTCGCCGATGCGCGGTTTGATCCACCGGTGCGATGTTGATCGAGGCGGCCGCATCCAGGGTCGTCGGCCCATCACGATCATCGGAGATGACATGGCAGCCAAGGACATCACCTACACCGGCCTCGACGCCCTCCCGACCCCACAGAAGTCGGTACTGCTGCTGATCGACCACCAGGGCGCCCAGTTCGCCGGCATGCGCAGCATGGACGCCACCGGTGGACCGACATCTGCCTCGCCTGGCCCGCCATCCACGCCCTCGCCGACGGCTACCGCGTCTTCGCCGTCACCGACGCCTCCGGCGCCACCACCACCGAAGCCCACGAACGCGGCATCCAGCGCATGATCCAGGCCGGCGTCATCCCGACCTGCTCCGGCACCGTCATCTCCGAGTGGCAACGCGACTGGGCCCGCGAGGAGACCGTCCCCGGCATGACCGACATCCTCCTCGAACACGGCGGCAGCTTCGGCACCAGCCTCGCCTGGGAACTCCTGCTCCTCGACCAGAACAAGGGCTGACACCCGTTCACTTCCGACGGGTCGTGACGGTGGGCCTGTTGGCGTCCTTTGACACATCAACAAGGAGTCACGCGTGAACATCACAGTCATCGGCAACGGAAATGTCGGAGGCGGTCTGGCCCGCCTCTGGCGGAAGGCCGGCCACCAGGTGACCACGATCGGCCGGGACGGCGGCGACGCCGCCACCGCCGATGTCGTCGTCGTGTCCGTCCCCGGCAACGCCATCGCCGACGCGCTGTCGAAGGTCACAGGCCTCGACGGCCAGGTGACCATCGACACCACCAACCTCTACACGGAGAGGGACGACACCTACCTGTCCCTCTCCCACCACATCAAGGCGATCATCGGCGGCCCCACCGCCAAGTCGTTCTCCACGGTGTTCGCCGCCGCCTACGACGACATCACCACCCAGCGGGTCACCCCCACCAGCCTCTACGCGGCCGAACCCGGCGCGAAGGACCTCACCGAACAGCTCATCCGGGACGCCGGCTTCGACCCGCTCCACATCGGTGACCTCACGCCCGGCGCCCGCCTCCTCGAGGACAGCTCACCGCTCACGCGTGCGATCGCCGCCCGGATCGGCCCCTTCTTCTACCGCTACGGCCGCCCTGGCGAACTCTGAAGCCCAGTCGGCGCCATCTCCTCCTCCCCCGCACAGCACATCCAGCGCATCCAGCGCGTCCAGCACACTTGCTCAAGGAGACACCCGTCATGACCCGCATCGCCATCATCCTCGGCAGCACCCGCCCCGGCCGCAACGGCGAAGCCGTGGCCAACTGGGTGCTGGACATCGCGAAGCAGCGCACCGACGCCGAGTACGAACTCGTCGACATCGCCGACTTCAAGCTTCCCCACCTCGACGAGGTCGCGCCGCCCTCCCTCGGTCAGTACACCCAGCCCCACACCAAGGCGTGGGCCGAGAAGGTCGCCTCCTTCGACGGCTTCGTCTTCGTCACCCCCGAGTACAACCACTCCACCTCCGGCGCCCTGAAGAACGCCATCGACTTCCTCTACGGCGAGTGGAACAACAAGGCCGCCGGCTTCGTCAGCTACGGCAGCGTCGGTGGCACCCGCGCCGTCGAGCACCTGCGCCTGGTCATGGCCGAGCTCCAAGTCGCCGATGTCCGCAACCAGGTGGCCCTCTCCCTGTTCACCGACTTCGAGAACTTCAGCGAGTTCCACCCCGCCGCCCACCAGGAGGGCGCCGTCACCGCCGTCCTCGACCAGGTCGTCGCCTGGAGCGGCGCCCTCGCCCAGCTGCGTGCCGCCGCGTGACGACGGTACCGGGCATCGTGAGCAACATCCTCGAAGGCAAGGTCGTCGTCGTCACGGGGGCCGCGAGCGGCATCGGACGCACCATCGCGATCCGCGCCGCCGTACACGGCGCCAGAGCGGTCATCGCGGCCGACATCCGGGAGACACCCCGCGAAGGCGGTGAGCTCACCGCCGAGGCGATCACCAAGCTGGGTGTCGCTGCCCGCTTCGTCACCACCGACGTCTCCAGCCGGGAGCAGGTGGACCGTCTGGTCGCGGCGGCCGGCGAATTCGGCGGCGTCGACGTCATGGTCTGCAACGCCGGCATCACCCTGCGCCATGACGGAGCCGACGTCACCGCCGACGACTTCCACCGGCTGATGTCCGTCAACGTCGACGGGGTGCTGTTCGGCGCGCAAGCCGCGGCGAGCCAGATGAAGGCACATGGCAAGACCGGCAGCATCGTGCTCATGGGCAGCATGGGCGGCATCGTCGGTGCGGGAATCACCGTCGCCTACTCCACCAGCAAGGGCGCCGTGACCTTGATGGCCAAGGCGCTGGCGGATGCCCTCGGTCCCGACGGCATCCGCGTCAACGCCGTCGCCCCGGGCACCATAGACACCGCTCTGCTGCGCGAGACACCCGACATCGGCGCGGCCGCCGAAGGCTTCCGGCAGCGGACCCCGTTGCGTCGGCTCGGCGCTCCCTCGGAAGTCGGCGACGCCGTCGCCTACCTCGGCTCCGACCTGTCCAGCTACGTCACCGGCACCGTACTGGTCGTCGACGGCGGCCTCACCGCCGTCATCTGACACACCTTTTTTCCCAGCAGCATCTCTCCAAGGAGCCAGCCATGAGCACCGACATCAGCGAAGCCGCGAAAGCGGTGATCCGGCGCAACACCGAAGAGGTTCAGGGCGGCGGTGACTGGGCCCTGTACGACGAACTGTTCTCGGACGACTTCGTCGACCACACCCCGCAGCCCGGCCGTACCCCGGACAAGGCAGGCGCTCTGGAGCTGTACCAGACTCTGCGCGCCGCCTTCCCCGACTTCCACGCCGTGATCCACTGGCAGGCCGCCGAGGGCAACCTCATCACGACCTACAAGACCTACCACGGCACGCACAAGGGCGAGTTCTTCGGCATCGCGCCCACCGGGCGTGAGATCCACTTCGAAACCGTGGATGCCATGCGCGTCGTCGACGGCCGGATCACCGAGCACTGGGGTGTGGCCAACCTCTTCTCACTCATGGAGCAGCTCGGCGCGCAGCCGGCCGCTCCGTGACCCACCCGGCGCCGTGTGCTGGTGGCCCACGCGGCCCGCGCACGGCGCCGGACCGGACTGACGTCCCCTGTCCCTTTCCATCACCAGGAGCCTCTCGTGACCGGTGTCACCTCCCTCTCCACGCATGACGCGATGACATTGCCGGCTGTCCCGCCGCGCTTCGACGTCACGCACTGGCCGCTCCGCGTGGAGGAATACCTGCGGAACACGACGAAACCGCTCCATCGCGCCATACTCAAGAACTACTACCGCCACCTGCTGCTGGAACTGTCCGGCTACTGGGACCAGATCATCGTCCCGGAGCTGACCGTCGACGAGCCCGCCTACCGGGTGGCGGACCATGACACCGTCGCCGTGCTGAACGGCAAGGAAGCGGTGGAGAACTTCTACCGCGAGACCTATGAGGCGCGGGTCAACGTCATGGGCGCACGCACCATGAACATGTGCGTGGAGGACTTCGGGGTGACCACCGAGGCGTACTGGGCCCATGTGGTTCCTGGCCGGTACCTCGTCGACCAGGGCCACCTCCCGGACGCCGACACCGACGCGCACTACCTGATGAACTACAACATCTTCCAGATCTTCGCCTACACCACGGACGCCAAGCTGATCGGCGAACGCATCTACGCCGACGCGGCCAGCTACTCCTACGAGAAGCTCGCACCTGAGGACGTAGTGACCCCGGAGCAGGCACGCCTCGCCCTCGCTCCGCTCCTGGAGCGGGCGACGCTGGACTGAGGCGGGCAGACCCCGTTCCCGAGATCCCACCCTCGGGTGCACAGCAGCGCCCGCAGACGGAGCTGTCGTGCACGGTCGGTGACCCCGGCCGCGATGTCGGGCATCTCGCCCCTAACGCTTGATCACCTGATCCAGGCAGCAATCCAGGCAGGAATCCATGCCGGTTTCCTGATTCCGGATGTGGTCCCCGATACAGCTGCCGATGCAGCTGCCGGTCCCAGCATTTCCTACCGTTTTCGCGGTGTTGGCACGAGAGGTGCTGCTCTCATATCGATTCTGCGTGATCGGACGCCTGCCTCGACGACGGTCGGCCCGCCCGGCCGAACTCGCCGATCGAGCACCCGCTGTTCCGGGCCGGCCGTGACGCCGCCGTGGCACCGGGACGGGTCTTGCGGCCGCCCGGTTCCTAGGAATGGAACACCCAGGAAAAGGACGCCCTTCATCCGGAATCTCCCGACGGGCACACTCGAATTCGCAAGGGAAAGAAAGGAACTTTCTCCCTGGATCACAGGGGGAACAAGCAAGGAAAGAAGGCCATCTCATGGCTACGTGGTTCGTGACCGGCGCGTCCCGCGGTATCGGCGCGGAGATCGCCCGTGCCGCCCTCAAGGACGGCAACAACGTCGTGGTCGCCGTCCGCAACCCGGAACGAGTGCCCGAGGACCTCCAGGCCTCCGACACCGTCCTCCCCGTCGCCCTGGACGTCACCGACAACGACAGCATCCCCTCCGCCGTCCAGGCCGCCGTCGACCGCTTCGGCCGCATCGACGTCCTCGTCAACAACGCCGGCCGCGGCCTCCTCGGCGCCCTCGAAGAGATCACCGACGCCGAGGCCCGCTCCCTGTTCGACCTCAACGTCTTCGGCCTCATCAACGTCACCCGCGCCGTCCTGCCCCATATGCGCGAGCAGGGCTCCGGCAAGCTGGTCCACATCGGCTCCCGCTCCGGCTTCGAAGGTGAACCCGGCGTCAGCCTCTACTCCGCCTCCAAGTTCGCCGTCGCCGGGATCAGCGAAGCCCTCTCCGTCGAACTCGCGCCCTTCGGCATCCAGTCCATGGTCGTCGAACCCGGCGTCTTCCGCACCGACTTCCTCGACTCGAGCTCCCTCTCCGTCACCACCAACCGCATCCCCGACTACGACGACACCCCCGCCCACGTCACCCTCGACTGGATCGACCAGGCCAACCACGCCCAGCTCGGCGACCCCGTCAAGGGCGCCGCCCTCATCGTGGAAGTCACCAGCACCGACAAGCTCCCCACCCACCTCTACCTCGGCCGCGACACCCTCGAACGCCTCGACGTCAAGATCCGGCAGATCCACGACGATCTCACTCCCTGGCGCGACAAGTCCGCCGCCACCGCCCACGACGACGCCGCCTGAGCAGCGAGCCGCCGGCACGAAGGCGATGCCGCCGGCCCCAAGCCGATGCCGCCGCCAAGCTGCCCTCCCCCACCGGGCTCCGTCTCCGAAGTGCCCGTGCCCGATAGAACCCGCGAATTCGAAGAGGTAACCATCATGTCCGCTGCCGTTCTCTCCGGTACCCCGCTGTCGGGCCGTGTCGCCGTCGTCTCCGGCGCGTCCAGCGGCATCGGCGCCGCCACCGCCGAACGCCTCGCCGCCCTCGGCGCCACCGTCGTCGTCCTCGCTCGCCGCAAGGACAGGCTCGACCAGCTCGTCAAGACCATCGAGCAGGCGGGCGGCACCGCCCTCGCCCTCGCCGTCGACGTCACGGACCGAACCGCGGTGCAGGACGCCGCCGACCAGGTCGCCGCCACCTTCGGCAACGCCGACCTCGTCTTCAACAACGCCGGCGTCCAGCTCATCTCCGGCATCGAGGAACTCAAGGTCGACGACTGGCAGCGCCAGATCGACCTCAACATCACCGGCCTGATGAACGTCATCGCCGCCTTCCTGCCGCACCTCACGAATGCCGCGGCCCAGGGCAAGCCGGCCGACCTCGTCAACACCTCCTCGATCGCCGCGACCCGCATCCTGGAGAAGTTCTCCGTCTACTCCGGCACCAAGGCCTACATCAGCCACCTCACCCGCCTCCTGCGCGTCGAACTCGGCCGCAAGATGGTCCGCGTGGCCACCATCGAACCCGGCATGGTCGACACCGAACTCCCCGACCACGTCACCGACCCGGACGCCTCCACGCTCATGGCCGACCTCATCCACGACATCGACGTCCTCCAGAGCGCCGACATCGCCGAAACCGTCGCCTTCATGGCCGCCGTCCCCCGCCACGTCAACCTCACCGAAATCACCATCCTCCCCACCGCTCAAGCCATCTGACCCCGCTCCACCCCTGACGCGCGAAGGGCCGCCCCTCCCGGTGCGGCCCTTCGCGCGTGCGGACCGGGTGGCTCAGCGCCCCGAGCCGGACGCCTCGTGGGGCGTCGATGCGGTGTGGTCCGGTTCACAGGCTCGGCGTTTGGCGTTGCCCCTGATCTCGCAGTTAAATAGTTCGCGTACTTGCGAACTAACGAACGAAGGATGCGACAGTGAGTGCCTACATGGTCATCAGCGTCACCCCCCGGGACGACGAGAAGATGCGGGACTACGAGTCCCGGACGCTCGACGTGGTCTCCCGCTACGGCGGCAGGCCCATCGCCCGGGACACCGAGTGCTTCGTCCTGGAGGCCGAGGAGCGTCCCGGCATCGGAGTGATCCTGGAGTTCCCCGACAAGCAGGCCGTCCTCGACTTCTACCACTCCGAGGACTACGCCCCCCTCAAGGAGTTCCGGCACACCTTCGCGACCGCGAGCGCGCTCGTGGTCGACTCCGTCTGAACCCGGCCGGGCTCGTCCTGGCCCAGCGAGGCCGACCGGGACGGGCGCGGGCGGCGACCCGGCTGCACCCAGGCCGGGGCACCGACGGTGCACGACAGCTCCGTCGGCGGGCCGCTGCTGTGACCCGCCGACGAGCCGTGGCCGCGCTGCGGCGAACCGCACGACAGCCGGGCGGCGCAACTGACGCGCCGGCGCGGCCCACACCTGCCGCCGCTCGGAGGTCACAGGTCCGAGCGGCGGAGGGGCCGCGGGTTCGAGGCGATGTCATGGGGCTGCGGCGAGGCGTCTCTCCACGGTTGCGGCGTCGCTCCGGAAACCGAGATGGCGCAGGATGGCCAGGGCTTTTCGCCAGTGCGCCTTTCCTTCCTCGGTTCGGCCCATCGCGGCCAGCGCGTCGCCGAGCGCGCGCAGGGACAGAGCCTCCAGCTGCTCATGCCGGATCGCCCTGGTCAGCCGCAGGCCTTGTTCGGCACACCGTACGGCCAGGTGGAGGCGGTTCGCCTCGCCGTACGCCTCACTGAGGCGGATGAGGGTGCCCGCGCGTACGAAGTCCTGTTCCCCTTCGTCCAGCAGCTCCAGGACGTGCTGGTAGACGCCGATCGCGTCATCGAGCAAGCCCTGGCGGACCAGCACCTGTCCCCGGCGATAGTTCGACAGGGCTTCTCCCTGCCGGTCTCCGAGCTGCCGGAACAGCTCGGTCTGACGCTCTGATTCGGCCACGGTCTGCTCGTCGATGCCCTCGCTGCGCAGCCGGGTCTGGACCGCGTTGCCCAGCACCATCGCCTCCAGAGACCGATTGCCTCGCCGTCCGGCCAGGGCGGCGGCCTCTCGGAACAGACGGACGGCGGGAACCGGGTCGCGGTGACCGACGACCACGGCCTGAACGTTCAGTGCCATGGCGCGGACGTCCTCATCACCCTCGCACGACGCCTGAAGTGCCCGGGCCACCTGGCTCTCCGCCTCGCTCAACCGCCCGACCTGGGCCAGCGCTCCGCTCAGGATGTAGCGGGCACGGCTCTCGGAGCGCGTGTCGTGCGCGTGAGCGGCCGCGTCGGCGACGAGGGTGGCCACCGGGATGATCTGGTGCCACAGGTGGGCGTTCATCAGCACGGCGTCCAGCATCAGCAGCAGCGTCGCGGCGCGGTCGGTGTGCGTGGCCGCCGTCTGCGTCAGGAGCATCAGGATGTCGTCGAGACTGGAGGCGCTCCAGGCGAGCACCTCGTTGACGCCGGCGAAGCGCGTCCCTCCCGGCACGACCGGCACTGCCGTGCGCGCCACCGTGTGACCGGGCCGGATGACACGGTAGGACTCGGCGGCGGCGACCAGATGCAGGTCCAGGAGGCGTCCCAGCGCGGCGTGGCGGACCTGTTCGGGGTCCGTCTCCGCGGCCAGGCGCCGGGCGAACAGGCGGACCAGGTCGTGACACCGGTAGCGCTCCAGCGCGGGCGACTCCAGCAGCCCGACGCCGACCAGCCGTTCCAGCAGGGTCTTGGCGGTCTCCGCCGGACTGTCGAGGACGGCGCTCGCGGTGGACAGGTCGTACACACCGTGGTCGGGCAGGGCGAGCAGCCGCAGGGTCTGACGCGTGAGGTCGTCGAGCTGGCCGTATCCGAGGGCGAAACTGGATTCGACGGTGACCGTGTCCACGGTGAGTTCGGACAGCCGGTGCTGTTCGTCGGCGAGGCGCTCGGCCAGCTCGGCGAGGGTCCACTCGGGACGGGCGGCCAGCCGGGATCCGATGATCCGCACGGCCAGCGGCAGCCCCCCGCAGGCCGCGAGGATACGGTGCGCGGTGCGCGGTTCCGCCTCGACGCGGGCGGCTCCGACGAGGCGGGTGAACAGCCGCAGCGCCTCCCCGGAAGGCAGCGCGCCGAGGACGATCCGCAGGCTGACCGGGAGGGTCGCCAGGCCGCTTCGACTGGTGACGACGACGGCGCAGGTGGCGGCGCCGGGCAGCAGTGGGGTCACCTGCTCCATGTCGGCGGCGTTGTCCAGCACGATCAGCACACGCTGCTGGGCCAGCCGGGAGCGGTACAGGGCGGCCCTCTCGCCGAGGTCCGTGGGGATGTAGGAGTCGCGCTCGCCCAGGGCGCGCAGGAAGGACGCAAGGACGGTGCCGGGGTCGGCGGGCGTTCCGTCGGCTCCGCGCAGATCGGCGTAGAGCTGCCCGTCCGGGTAGTCGGCGAGCACGCTCTGCACACTGTGCATGACCAGGGAGGTCTTCCCGGCACCTCCCATGCCGGTCACCAGCACGATGCGCAGTGCCCGCGCCCGGGGGTCGGACAGCGCGCTTCTGATGCGTTCGGTCTCCTCGGCGCGGCCGGTGAAGTCGGCCACGGCGTGCGGGAGCTGACGAGGTGCCCGTTCCTGGCGGGAGACGACCTCGGGCTGCGGGACGGGTACGGACGCAGCCGTAGCCGTAGCCGTACGGTCGAGGATGTCGGCGTGCAGCTGTTGCAGGCGGGCGTGGGGTTCGATGCCCAGTTCGCGTCCCAGCAGGCGGTGCGCCCGACGGTAGGCCGCCAGCGCCTCGCCCTGCCGGCCGGTGCGGTGCAGCGCCTGCATCAGCAGATAGTGCAGGCCTTCGCGCAGGGGGTGGGTCTCGGCGAGGGTGGTGAGTTCGGTGGCGGCGTCGGCGCACTCGCCGAGCTCGACCAGCGCCTCCAGGCGGGCCTCGACTGCGTCCAGGCGGCGTTCTTCCAGTCGGGAGCGTTCGGCTTCCGCGAAGGGGCCGGGTATCCCCGCCAGGGCCGGTTCCCGCCACAGTGCCAGGGCCTTGTCGAGCAGGTGCCGGGCTCCCGCCGTGTCACCGGCCGCGCCCCGGATCCGCGCCTCGGCCACCTGCTGTTCGAACAGCTCCCAGTCCAGGGTGCCCTCGGACAGGCGCAGTGAGTAGCCGCCGGGCACCGACCGCAGGATCCGCCATGGCTCGTCCGGCGCGTGACCGGGCTCCAGGAGATTGCGCAGCCGCCATACGTACGTGCGCACCACGACCTCCGGGCGCCGGGGTGGGGTGTCCCACAGGGCGCTCACGAGGTCGTCCCTGCTCACGGCCCGGCCGTGCCGGAGGATCAGGACCGCGGCCACCACCCGCTGCTGCGGAGAGCCGAGATCCAGCTCCCTGCCGTCGCGGTTCGCCCTGAGACGGCCGAGCACCGCGAAGTGAAGGCGTGACGTGTCCGTTCCCCCCATGGTGAACCTCATCGTGTCGGAGACGGCGCACCGCTCGGACGGCCCGCCGCCAATAGTTCGTATGTTTACGTTTAGGCGAAGTGACGTAATGATGCCACACAGGAGGCCTTGAGCTGCGATTTCATCTCGCGAGGGAGCCCGCGGCGCCGACCGGGCGGCGCGTCGAGCCGCTCTCCGTACGGCGGAACGACGCACCGCAGTCGACTGGTCGGCGGGAGCGGCACGGCCAGGCGGCCCGGCTCGGTGCCGGTCAGGTGAGTGGAGCGGCGGTGGGGAGGGCGGCCAGCACGGACGGGTAGGTCTTGCGGACCGCCGTCGCGTCGAAGCCGAACTTGTCCAGGGCCGCAGGGGTGATCTCGCGCTTGTAGCCGTTGGAGACCAGGTAGACGGTGGCGTCGTCGGTGCTGCGGGCCAGGTAGGCGTAGGCACTGAGGGGTCCACCGTCGGCGATGTTCGCGGTGGTGAGGACCAGGCGAACGCCGTCGGTGTCACGGAAGAGCGCGTTGTAGGTGACGGAGCTGGGGATCAGGTGCCGTTGGCCGTCCAGGACGAGGTAGACGTCGCCGGAGCCGGCCGCCTTGATGCGCAGGCCGTTCAACTCGGGGAAGAGTTCGCCCTGGCTCTCCGCCGTGACGATGGGAGCCGCCGCCGGGACCGGCGAGCTCGTGGCGTGCGCCGAGAGGGCGGAACCGGCTGTGACGGCACCCAGGGCCGCGAGCACCACGGCGACACGCGGCATGAGGGACTGCTTGTTCATGACGATCCTCCGGTCAGCTTCCGGGAGGCGTGCGGACCGGGCTGTTTCCCGGCACCCCGCCCCCTCGGGCGATAGTTGAAATCTAACCTAGTTTTGATGACGCGTCAACAACATCTCCCGAGGAGGCGGTGGGGCCTCAGCTGTGCGTCGACGACGCCCACTTGACGGTGCGTCCGCTGACCACACGCCCCAACGAGACGGCGGTCAGCGGTCAGCGGTCAGCGGTCGGCGGTCAGCGGTCGGCGGTCGGCGGTCGGCGGTCGGCGGTCGGCGCGAGCATGGCGCCCAGCACGAGGGCCAGTGCCTGTCCCGCCCTCGCACAGGGCGGGACAGCCTGGTCAGCGGCGGTCGCGGGCCGGCACCTCGCCCTCGCGGTACAGGACCAGGTGTTCGTGGTAGAGGACGCCGTCGCGGACGTCTCCGGTGGCGGTGAATCCGGTGTCGTCGACGTAGTCGATGTGGTCACCGGTGACGGTGTACCTGCCGGTGTACGCGCTCCGCCGCGTGCCGCGGGCCTCGTCGTAGCGGCCGTCGGGCAGGAGCTCCTGGCGGATGTGTCCGTCGGCGGTGACCCACATGCCGACGTAGGGGTGCGGGGCGGGGGAAGTGGTGTCGTCGGTGTTCATGGCATCCACCGTCGCCCGCGGCACCGGCGGGTTCCAGGCCGCGAGTTTCCTGGGTGCGCTCCACCCAGGATCAGCGGCGGGTGGTGCTCAAGCCGGGTCCGCCGCCTCCGCGTCGACCTGCGTCAGGGCCGGTCGGGGAACTCGCCGAGGAGGCGGGCCTCCCGGTCCGTGAAGGGGGCGAAGAAGAGCCGCCGCACCGTCGTCCAGCATGCCGGGGCGCCGCTCCCTCGACCTCCTTCCGCCCGGCCGGTTCGAGCCGGACCATGGAACCGCGGACGTCCTCCGCGTACGGCTCGCGGGCGACGACCACGCCTGTCCATCCGCCTGATCTGGTGCGAAGCCGAGACCATGCCGTGCCGGGGCCGGCCGCTCCAGCGGTGTGGCGGGAACGGCGACGACGTCATGGCGGACGCACGTGCGGCACTGCGAAGCCCGGCCGGGCGGATTTCACCGGCCTGAACGAACATCGGCGTGCCGCGAGGTAGGCAGTTGCTGCCGACGCGCGGCGGCGGCGTGCCGTGCCAGGGTCGGTGCAGCCGTACACGGTCCGCCCGTCACGCGGCAGCCCGAAGGGCACGATGAGCATCGCCGCCGCATCACGGTCCCTGTTCCGTACGACCGTCGGCATCTACTCCGCATCACCACAGGAGAGTTCATGGAACCGCAGGTGACCGACGACCCGTCCCGGTCCCGCTTCGAGATCCACGAGGGTGCGGATCTGGCCGGTTTCGCCCAGTACCACGCGTACAAGGACGAGATCGCCTTCCTGCACACCGAGATCGACCAGCGGTTCGAGGGCCGCGGCCTCGCCGGCCTGCTCATCAAGGGCGCCCTCGACGCGGCCCGGGAGCGCGGCCTCGAGGTGCTGCCCTACTGCCCCTTCGTCCGCGGCTGGATCACCCGGCACCCGGACTATGTCGAGCTGGTCCCGCAGCAGGACCGCGCCCGGTTCGGGCTGTGACGCGATGAGCAACCTCGACACCACGCCGCCCGTCCTGCGCCGGGGAGGCCGCGGGGAGGTCTCCGCCCGCCCCGTCCGCGAACTGCTCCGGCCCCGGATCACCCCGCTCGGCGAAAGCACCGTCGTACGCCGGCTGCTGCCCAACCTCGGACGCAGGATGGTCGGCGCCTGGTGCTTCGTCGACCACTACGGTCCCGACGACATCGCCGACGAGCCCGGCATGTGGGTTCCACCCCACCCGCACACCGGCCTGCAGACCGTCAGCTGGCTGCACGACGGGGACGTCCTGCACCGCGACAGTCTCGGCAGCCTGCGGACCATCCGCCCCCGCGAGCTCGGACTGATGACCGCGGGCCGGGCCATCGCCCACGCCGAGCAGTCCCCCCGCGCGCACGCGCCACTGCTGCACGGGGCACAGCTCTGGGTCGCCCTCCCCGACGCGCACCGCCACGTCAGCCCCGCCTTCGAGCACCACACAGACCTCCCGCTGGTCACCTCGCGGACCGGACTGCGGGCCACCGTCATCCTCGGCGAGATCGACAGCGCCGCCTCCCCCGGCCCACCTACTCGCCCCTGGTCGGGGCGGACCTCTCGCTGGCCGCGGGCACGGACGTGAGACTGCCGCTGGAACCCGACTTCGAGTACGCGGTGCTGGCCATGTCCGGCTCGACGGACGTCGACGGCGTACGGCTCGAACCCGGCTCCATGCTGTACCTGGGCTGCGGGCGCCGGGAGCTTCCCCTGCGGGCCGCCGCCGACAGCGGACTGATGCTGCTGGGCGGTGAGCCGTTCGACGAGAAGATCGTCATGTGGTGGAACTTCATCGGCCGCAGCGGTGAGGAGATCGCCGAGGCCCGCGCGGACTGGAACGCCGGGCGGCGTTTCGGCACCGTCCAGGGCTTCGACGGGGCTCCCACGCCCGCCCCGGATCTGCCCGAGGCCCGTCTCAGAGCCCGTGGCCGGGAGCGCTGAGTGCCCGCACACGCACGCACGCACGCACACGCGCACGCACACGCTGCCGCACGCGCGGTTCGGCCGCCGCGGCGCTTGTGCGTCGGCCGATCGGCCGGCGGCGGGGCCGCGGGTGAACCGGTACGGCGGCGGGGCCGCGGGTGAACCGGTACGGCGGCGGCACCTGTCGTGGCCCCGCACAGCCGACGGCCGGCCTCCGGTCACCGGGCGTGCCCGCCTCGGCGGGTCTCACCGAGGGCCGGGACGCGCACGGACCGTCGGGCCGGGCCGGTCCCTGGGCCCGCCCGGACACGCGCGGACGGCGCCACCCGGTGCGGTGGCGCCGTCCGCGCACGTGTGTGCGCGCGAGGTTCAGCCGGTGGTGCCGGCGGCGTCGAGGATGTGGTCGCGGGAGGCGGCGACGTCGTCACGCAGGGCCGCGAGGTCGACGTCGAGCAGGCGCCCGCCCCACTTGCGGACCTGTCCGGCGACGAAGACGGTGTCGACGTTGCGGGCGTCGGCGCCCAGTACCAGCGTGCCCACCGCGTCGTTCAACGGCATGTTGTTGATGTCCTCGGCGCGGACGACCAGCACGTCGGCCTGCTTGCCCGGCGTCAGCGATCCGGTCACCTCACCCAGCCCGTTCGTCCGGGCCCCTTGCAGGGTGGCGAAGTCCAGCACGTCGAGGGCGCTGATCCGGCGCGGCTCGGCATCGGTGCCGTAGGCGGCGTTGACCGCGCGCATCCGCTGGATGGCGTGCAGGGCCCGCATCTGCGTGAACATGTCGCTGGCCAGCGCGACTTCCACGTCGATGCTCAGCCCCGGCCGCACCCCCACCGCCAGTGCCTCGTCCACCGCCGGGATCGCCGACTCCAGACCGATCTGCGCCTCCGACGTCGGTGCCAGCGCGATCGTCGTCCCGCTGTCGCCGATGGCCCGCCACGCGTCCGGGGTCAGGCCCGTGGAGTGGATCAGCGTCAGGTCCGGACCCAGCAGTCCCTGCCGCTCCCACTCGAGGATCGCCTGCGACGACGGCAGCCCGAAGACCGCGTCCACGCTCACCCCGACACCCAGCTCGCGGGCCGCCGCGGCCAGCCGCGGCCCGTACGCGAGTTCCGGGCCCGCGATCTCGTCCGTCGCCAGCGCGGCCACCCGGAAGGTGAGCAGACCGCTGCCGTACTCCTTCCGCAGCCGCGCCACGTCCGCGGGCCACTGCTTGTCCCAGTCGCCGAAGTGCGGGGCCATCGCGGCGTGCACGCCCCGGATCCCGGTGTCCACCAGCGCCTGCGCCGCCGCGTCGGAGTGCGCGGCCGTACGGGAGTTGTGGGAGAAGTCGAGCATCGTGGTGATGCCGCTGTCCAGCGCGGTGAGAGCCGCCAGCCGGGTGCCCACGTACATGTCGTGCGGGCGGTACACCGGCGCGTACCCCAGGAGCGTGGTGGTGACGTAGCCGCCCAGGTCGTCCACGTCCGGCATCACGCGGCGCAGCTGCGCCTCCCAGGCGTGCCGGTGCGTGTCCACGAAGCCCGGCGCCACGACGCAGCCCGCCGCGTCGATCACCACCGCGTCCGTCGCGGCGCCCTGCGCCCGCAGATCCACGCCCACCGCTGCGATCACCTCGCCCTGGATCAGGACGTCGCCCCGTGGCAGCACGCCCAGGGCCGGATCCATCGTGACCACCGTGGCACCCGTGAGCAGGACGCGCCGGTCACGGTCGCCGGCCGAGGAACGCAGCCGGTCCAGCAGGTCCTTGCGTACGGAGTCGTCGAAGTACATGGCACACACCCACATCGTCAGGAGGGACATCGCCGGCCCCGAACGGCCCGGCGCTGCGACCACCGTCGCCGCACGCCGCGCCCGGCACCAGGCCGCCGTGTACCTGGGAGTGCCACTCCCAGGAACCGCCCGGACCAGCGGCAGGGTAGGAAGAACACGGCCACCCTCACGCCTCGCCGACCGGCCCGTCCGTTGCGCACCATGGAGCACATGGATCGACTCGTCACTCTCGGAGAGTTCCTGAGGTCATGCCGTTCCCGGCTCGTCCCGGACGAGGTCGGTGTGCCCCGTACCGGGCGCCGGCGGGTGTCCGGTCTGCGGCGCGAGGAACTGGCCCAGCTCGCCGGCATGAGCGTCGACTACTACACACGCCTGGAGCAGGGCCGCAGCCGTACGGCCTCCCAGGCGGTGCTTGACTCGCTGGCCGCCGCCCTGCGGCTGGACGGCGCCGAGCGCGCCCACCTCTTCGACCTCGCCGCCGATCGCCGGCCGCCCGACGACGATCCCGGCCGCACACGAGAGCAGGTCGACCCCACGGTGCACCGGCTCCTGGAGACGCTGGACAGCGCCTGCAGTCCCGCCTTCGTGCTGGGCCGCCATACGGACGTCCTGGCGGGCAACCGCCTCGCGTGCGCGCTGATCACCGACTTCGCCGCACTCGCTCCACAAGAGCGCAACCAGGCCCGCTTCGTCTTCCTCGACCCCTACGCCCGGGAACTGTACGGCGACTGGCACACGGTCGCCGCCGACACCGCCGCGATGCTCCGCATGGAAGCGGGCCGGCGGCCCGGAGACCGGGAACTCGGTGATCTGATCGGTGAACTGTCCGTGCGCAGCGACGACTTTCGCGCCCTGTGGGCCGACCAGCGGGTGGTCGAGCGGACCTGGGGCACCAAGGCGTACCACCATCCGGTCGTCGGTGACCTCACCGTCTCCTACCAGGCCATGGCCCTGGCGGGGCGGGCGGACCAGACCCTCTTCGTCTACACGACGGAGTCCGGCACCGCGGACGAGACGGCCCTGCGCCTGCTGGCCACCTGGAAGTCGTCCGTGGACCTCGGCCGGGCACGGGACAGCGGTTCGGCGCTCCGGTGGGGCAGCGCGGTCACCTGACCGGCAACCGAGCCGGCGGCCCACGTGCCCGATCCGGGTTGCCGGCCGCCGAGTCGACCGGTACAGCCCCTGCGCGCGGGGCAACGGCGAGGGGAATGGCGGACGTACGGCGGTCCACCGGGCGCCCGGAGAGGCGCGTGACCTGATGCGGCGGCGCCGGACGCGCTCACCGGTCGGACGGGGCGGTCAGCGCCGATCTCGGGGAGGCGCGCCGGTTCGACCGTTTCTTCCCGCCGGCTCATGGTGGCATCGTCCGACGGGTGGTCGCTCACCTGCCGGTCCGCCACCCGGCCACCTCCGGTGGGGTGCGTCGGGCCGGCGGGACTGTGCCGGGCCGGCCGGCCGTTCGTCCGTCCGGCTCCGTCCGTCCGTCCGGCGAAAACGGTTCAGGCCCTCACACGACCGCGGACCACTTCGATGGAGAGGTCGTTGTCGACCGTGTAGTAAGGGCGCAGGGTGGAGCCCTTCGCGGTGATCGCCGGGTAGACGTAGACGTGCTTGCGGTCGGCCACGTCGTCGAGCAGCCGCGCGATCCTGACCGCGGAAGCGTCGGCGGCGGGCCGCACGAAGACGTCCCATACACGGCCCGCTCCGCCGTCGCTGTTGCCGTCGCCGTGGCCGTCGCCGTGGCCGTCGACCAGTTGGTCCGGTCCGGCGGTGAAGGAGAACCCTCGGCCGTCGTCGTCGATCCGCGGCCGCAGACTGCGCACCGTGGTGCTGCCGCGCAGGCGCAGGCGGACGGTGGCGTCTTCGCCGAGTGCGGCGCCGTGCAGCCGCGCGGAGACAGTGATCGTCCCGTCGGCGACGTCCACGGCACCGGCCTCCGCGTGGATCGGGCGAAGCCACGACCTGAGGGCCAGGAAGCCGTCCTTCGTCACGTAAGGGATTCTGACGGCGACCGGTGAGGTGCGGTCGCGGAGGTGACCGTCCACCAGGGCGCGCAGGTCGCGCGGGCCGGGGCGCAGCCGCTGCCGTTCGGCCTCCGGTTCCGGCACCAGATACACGTCCCAGCGGCCTTCGTCGAGGACCGGCTGTGGTCCGAGCGCGGCGCGGAGACGACCGTCGGGCCCGTCGGGTTCCAGTTCGAGGAAGTGGAGGGCCGTCTCGGGCCGGCCCTTCTTGGGCCGCAGCCGCAGGAGCAGCCGGGGGTTGTCCGCCGGAACCGGCGGAAGGCGGAAGGTGATCCGCCCGTCCGTGTCGATCGTGCACCCGGCGCGCGGCCGGGTCTCCTGCTGCGTGCTCATCGTCATGTCTTCCGTCGGGGCCGTCGTACGTTGCGCCGCGCCTGTCGGGCGTTCCGCGGTGCTCATCCGTGGCCTCCCCGGATCGAGCGGAGCACGCCGACCGCAGCGGCATGGGCCGCGTCGCGGGCGGCATGGCCACGGCCGGTCAGGGCGTTCGCGGCCGGGCGGGCCGACGAAGCGGTCCGCCCCCGCCCGGTCCTGGCCGCGGCGGCGGCTTCCAGGAGGCGTTCGGCCTGGGCGACGACGGGGCCGGGGGCGAAGCGGCGAGCGTTGTCCAAGGCGGCGCGGCTCATGCGGCGGCGGAGTTCGGCATCTCCGACGAGTTCCAAGAGGGCCGCGGCGAGGGCGTCGCGGTCTCCGACCGGCACCAGGCGTCCGTCGGTGCCGTCCGCGATGATCTCGCCCGGGCCGTAGGGGCAGTCGGTGCTGACGACGGGCAGTCCGCAGCGCATCGCCTCGACGATCGTCATGCCGAAAGGCTCGAAGTTGGACGCGGCCGCGCCGATCGACGCCTTGGCCCATTCGGCCTCCATGGGGGTGGCGGCCCCCATCAGGAAGACGTTGTTCCACAGACCGAGCCGCTCGATCAGCTCGCGCAGCCGGGGCTGTTCCTCTCCCTTGCCGTAGATACGGAGCTGCCAGTCCGGGTGGGCGGCGGCGACCTGGGCGAAGGCCTCGATGAGCAGGTCGTAGCGCTTGACCGGGACCAGCCGACCGGCGGCGACGACAACCTTGGCGCTGCTGTCCGAGGGTGGCAGGACGGGGTCGGGGACACTGTTGGGGAGGGCTTCCACGAGGACGCCCGGCAGCCACATCTTGCGCCGGTAGGCGGCAGCGTCCGCTTCCGTGACGGTGGTGACCACGTCGAGCCGGCGGTAGGCGCGCCGCAGGGCGGTACGCAGCCGCGGTGAGTGGTTGTCGAGGGTCAGGTGCTCCTGCCCGACACGCAGGACGTGCTGCGGGGCCTGGCGTGCGATGTGCACGTTGAGTCCCGGGCGGGTGCCGATGACGACGTCGGCGTCGAGCGCCTGGAGGTGCTCGCCGATGCGCTGGTCGGTGAGCTCGCTGTACTGGCTGTGGCGGTACTCGGCCGCCGGGAACACCTTCGCCGGCCGCCGGTGCAGCGGATGGTCCGCCTCCGTGCGCAGGTCCACCAAGGCGCGCAGCCGTACGCGCGGGTGGGGGGTGAGGTTGGGGCGCTCGCGGTGGCGCAACGCGGAGACGATCTCCACGTCGTGACGTTCGGCCAGCGCTCCGGCCAGGTTGAACGTGGTGGTGATCGTGCCCCCGATTCCATAGGCGTTGTGGATCAGGAAAGAGATCTTCATGGTGGACTAGACCGCGCCAACTCCCGGACAGTTGTTCGCCGTTATCACTCCGTGACTGGGCGGCGGGTCGGCGGCCAGGACGTGCTCGCGGCGAGCGGAGGAGGGCCGAAGGGAACGGCGAGCACTCGCGCCTCACACCAGGGCGGGCCGCTGTCCGCGCCCATCACAGCGGCAGACCCACCAGCCATGTAATAGTCACGCACCCGTTGCACCTATTACGTGAGGAGCGGCATGGACGCGGAACTCGTTCGTTCATGGGTGGAGGGCTGGGTCGTCTCACGCGGAGCCGCACCGCCGGTGACCCAGCCCTGGGGCTTCACCTGCGAGGTGGGCCTGACGGGCCAGGTGACCCGACACGTGCTGCCCGACGCCGACGAGTCGCTGATACGCAAGCTGACCGAGACGGCCACCGCGCCGGGAACCTGGCTGAAGCTCTTCCTGCCGCCGCGGACCGTCGCACCATGGGTCGCCCCCGGCTGGCGCTTCGACAGCGACGGCTTCCTGATGTCCACACCGCTGCACCCGGCCCCGGCCGAGGCGCCCCGCGGATACCGGGTACGCACCTGGGAGCGGGGCGGCGTCATACGCGTACTCGCCCTGACCGAGGAGGGCGCGTTCGCCGCCCGCGGTCAGGTCGCCGTACCCGGCCCCGGCCGCACCGCCGTCGTCGACCAGGTCGAGACTTCTCCGGCCCACCGCCGCAGAGGACTCGGCAGCACAGTCATGCGGACGCTGGCCAACGCCGCCGTCGACGCCGGCTCCTCGGCGGCGGTGCTCGGCGCGACGACCGAGGGGCGGGCCCTGTACGAGTCGCTGGGCTGGCGCACCCACGGTCCGCTGACCGGCCTGATCCGCGACGTTCCGCCGGAGGTTCCCGGAACACCTCACCGACCTACCGAGGTGTGACCGATCCGGCCGCCTGCGACGACATCGTCACCGGCCCACGCCCCGCGCGAACCTCTCCGGCCAGGGCCGGCATTGAAGGTGCTGCGGCGCCACCAGGAGACGCAGCTCCTATCCGATGACGGCGACCGGGGCGTCCCAGGCGTTGCGGTCGACGGTGACGGTGTGTCCGCCGCGGGACTCCCTGCTGTCGACCATGTACTGGTGGGCGCGACTGTGGTCGGTGTACAGCTCGGGATCCCATGGCCAGTCGGCGGTGGTGGTGTTCTTCTTGTTCCACAGCGCGTACCAGAGGTTGCCCGGGAGGTCGGTCCGGTCCTTGGCGGTGGCGATGGCCTTGGCGCTGGAGCCGGCGAAGCCGTAGTACCCGGCGCGGTACGTGTTGGCCCGCAGGGTCTTGGTGAAAGAGCGCACGTACGTCAGGGTGGCGTCGTTGCACGCCTTGTTCGTGATGTCGTACGACTCCATGTTGAGGTAGATGGCGCTGCCGGGCTTCATGCCGAGTGCGGACGCCTTGGCGATCGCGTCCTTGGCGTTGCGCACCCCGACACCGGCTGCCGTGGTGGCGGTGAACCTCTCCGGGTTCCTGCTGGTCTGGCAGGGCGGCTGGGCGCCGACGTAGAGGGGTATGAGCTTCCAGCCCGAGGCGCTGACCGACTTCACCCAGGACGCGGTGAGGTTGGGCTGGGCGCAGCCGCGGTTCTTGCCGCCGATGTAGACCGCAGCTGCTCCGTAGAAGCCGGTGTTCCAGGCTTTCATCGCGGCGAGAGAGGGTGCCGTGCAGGTGTCGAACGCCCGGCCCGTGTACGTCTTCTGCGCCGGCCAGGTCGTTGTGGCCATCGAAGTCTGCGCCGCGATCCCGGCTCCGGCAACGACGATGACGCCTGTCGTGGCCCACGCGATGTAACGGCCTTTTCTGGACAATCGGTGACTGGACATCTCCCACCCCAATTTTCGGATCGCGGCCGCGGCCGCCACTGGTGCACCGGCGGCAGGTCTGCGAGCGCGGTCCCACACCCTTCGACGCGGCTGCGGGTCTCGGCGCCGCCGAGGCGGCGCGGCTCAGCTCGGCAGCCGGAGCGCTCCGCACTCTATCCAAGGTTCACAACCGGGTTCCGACTGTCCGTCAGCCGACCGCGTTCCGCGTCCGCACGGTGAGCGGTGTGCACCTGGTCTCGCCGGTTCCGTCCTCGTCCTCCCCACTCGTCGGTCAAGGGCAGATGGCCGGCCCCCAGCTTTGCGCACTCCTCATCCGACTTTCCCGATGCACACCCTGAGAGGTCCTGACAGGATCACCTCGGTCAGCGACACCGTGAGCGGGATGCCCTGGGCGTCGGTGAGGACGTGGTGCTTGCCGGCCGACGGTCTTGATCAAGAACTCCTGGCAGCACTTCTGAGGCCCAGTCAGGGCGGAGCCTTCGGACCCCTCGAAAATTCATCAGTCCGTGTGGACAGCGCTCTTCGGCCGCGTGTCCGTCTCCGAGTCGGACAGACGACTGGTATCCGCCGCGCCGAGACGCGGCGCGGCATGAACGACGGGAGCCAGGTATGGCTACTCCTTCCCAGCAGCTGCCCGACGACGTCGCCGAGGCCCCTCAAGGGGCTGCTCGAAGAGGTCGCTGAAGCGAGTCCCGGCCAGCAGGTCACCGAGAACATGGTCAACAACGCGAAGAGGGCCAGGAAGGGTCTGCTCGGAGGCTCAATTCTTCCCGGCCTCGTGTACCGACGCGGCCGCCGGCATGTCCAGCGTGTCCCTGCGTCGCTGGAGCTGAGACTGTGTCAGACCGTGAAGGGCCCGGACCGTGTGAGTGCGGCCGGGCCCGCCCTGCCTCGCAGACAGGTGCACGGGCCCGGACCACGTGCGTGGCACGCAGGAGTGCCAGGTCGGGCGTGCTGGTGCCTCAGCTCTCGTGGAGAGCCGTGCGCAGGGCGTCGACGGCGAGTTTGCGGGCGACGTTGGCGGCGCGGGTGTCGCGCAGGCTGTCCAGGAGGAGGAAGTCGTGGACCATGCCCGCCACCCGGACGGAGGTGACGTCCACGCCGGCCTCGCGCAGCTTGTTGGCGTACTGCTCGCCCTCGTCGCGCAGCACGTCGGCCTCGTCGGTGATGACCAGGGTGGTGGGCAGGCCCTTGAGCTGGTCCAGGGAGGCCTGGAGCGGGGAGGCGTAGACCTCCGTGCGCTGGCTCGGCTCGGAGTAGTGGTCCCAGAACCACTTCATGCCGTCGCGGGTGAGGTAGTAGCCCTCGGCGAACTGGAGGTAGGACGGGGTGTCGAAGTCGGCGTTCGTCACCGGGTAGAGCAGGACCTGCGCCTTGAGGTCGATCCCGCCGCGCTCCTTGTTCATCAGCGCGAACACCGCCGACATGCAGCCGCCCACCGACTCTCCGGTGACGGCGATCCGCGAGGTGTCCAGGCCGTGCTCCGCACCGTGCTCCAGGACCCACTGCCCCACCGCGTAGTTCTGCTCGACCTGAGTGGGGTACTTCGCCTCGGGCGCGCGGTCGTAGACGGGGAAGACGCCCGCCGCCCCGGCGCCGACCACGAGCTCGCGGAAGAGCCGGTCGTGCGTCTTCTCGTCGCCGAAGACCCAGCCGGCGCCGTGGATGTAGAACACCACCGGCAGCGGTCCCGACGAGCCCTTGGGCCGGATGATGCGGGTGCGGACCGTGCCCCACTCGCCCGCGTCCACGTCGACCCACTCCTCGTCGACCTCGGGGCGGGGCACGCTCTCGTCGCTCTGCAGGCCGAGCAGGATGTCGCGGCCCTTTTCCGGCGGCACCTCGTAGATCCGCGGGTGCGGGTCGGTGGCCTCACACAGCTCCTTCGCGGCCGGTTCGAGATAGGGGGTGATCGGAGGAGGAAGATCGGTCATGTCCGCTCCATGTCACGGGCACGCAGGTGCCCTGTTCGCGCGACCTCACCGGCCGCGCCTGTCGCGTACGCCTGCCCGGGCGCAGTAGCGCCTGGTTTCATCGTTTGGGCCCACTTCGCCCATCGCAACCCGGAGCGCCATGAGGGGGCCGGTCCTCACACCGCCGGCAGGGTGATCTCCCTCTTGAGGATCTTGCCGCTCGGCCCCAGCGGCAGCTTGTCCACGAGCCACACCTGGCGCGGGTACTTGTAGGCCGCCACCCGCTCCTTGACGTAATGCCGCAGTTCCTCGGGCGTGGCCCGACCGGCAGGGCGGAGTACGACCGCGGCCGCGACCTCCTCCCCCAGCTCGGCGTGCGGGACGCCCACCACCGCGGCCAGAGCGACATCGGGGTGCTCGTGGAGGACCTCCTCGAGCTCGCGCGGGTAGACGTTGTAGCCGCCGCGGATGGTCATGTCCTTCTTGCGGTCGACGATGTACAGGTAGCCGTCCTCGTCCGCCCGGGCAAGGTCGCCGGTGCGCAGCCAGCCGTCGGGTACGGCGGCCTCGGTCTCCTGGGGACGGTTCCAGTAGCCCTTCATCACGTTCGGCCCCCGGACGGCCAGCTCGCCGATCTCGCCCGGAGTCACCTCCTGCCCCCTGTCGTCCACCAGCCGCACCTCGACATCCCGGATGGGGGTGCCGATGGAGCCGGCCTTGCGCGGGCGGTCCGGGTGGTTGAACGTGACCACCGGACTGGTCTCGGACATGCCGAAGCCTTCGAGGACCGGACAGCCGAACCGCTGCTCGAAGCCGCGGAGTATCTCCACCGGCAGCGAGGCGCCGCCGGAGATGCACATCCGCAGCGTCGACACGTCCGCCCCGGACGGGTGCTGGAGCAGCGCGGCGTACATGGTCGGGACGCCCTCGAAGACGGTGGCCCGCTCGCGGGCGATGGCGTCCAGGACGGCCCCCGGCTCGAAGCGGGGGATCAGGACGAGGGAGGCACCGCTGCGGACGGCCGCGCTCATGGTGCAGATCTGTCCGAAGATGTGGAACAGCGGCAGGCAGCCCACCACCACATCCTCGGGTGTCATCCGCTGGATGTGGATGCTGTTGACCTCGGTGTTGTGCCGCAGGCCGGCGTGGGTGAGGACGGCGCCCTTGGGGCGGCCGGTGGTGCCGGAGGTGTACAGCAGCACGGCCATGTCCTCGCCGTCCGCGTGGGCGACGTCGGACAGCGGCTCGTGCCCGGCCAGCGCCGCGGCGAACGCGGCGGGGTCGACAGCGGTGTGCCGCACTCCCGCCGCGGCGGCTCCCTTCGCGCCCTCGCCCGGCGCCTGGTGCCATTCGAAGAGTCGCACCGCGCCGGAGTCGGTGAGGTGGAACTCGGTCTCCCTGGTCTTCAGGAGCGGGTTCATCGGAACGACGACCGCTCCCGCACGCAGGACTCCGTAGTACAGGACGACGAACTCGGGAACGTTGGGCAGCATCAGGGCGACCCGGTCGCCCGGCTGTATGCCATCCGACCTGAGCAGGGCGGCGGCGCGGGCGCTGTGTTCGTCCAGCTCCGCGTAGGTGAGGACACGCTCCCCAAGGCGCAGCGCGGGGCGTTCGGGCAGTCGCCCGGCCGTCTCCACGAGGAACTCTGCCAGATTGGCCATGACCCGCCTCCGTTAACGAGATCACTGAATGTTTACATCGCTGACATCTTGTCGCCGTCCACCGGCGCGTCCTATGGGCCGCATGACAGCAGTAAGGGCCCTTGGATTGTTCACAGCGACAAAACACCGGGGCGGGCCGGGCATGGCGAGCGGGTCGGGCATGGCGAGCGGGGCGCCCCGGTCGAGCGGAACCGGGCGGCGTCACGTTGGCCGGCCCCTCGCCGCGCGTACGGCATCGGCTCGGAACGACTGCCGACGGGGGCGTCGAGGCGGCGAACCTGCACCCACCCGGAACGCCGACGATCCGTGACCCCGTCACTTCCGGCGCGAGTCGGCTCACATGTGAGGCCGGTCCGGCGTCACGCGTTTTCGTCGTTCACGAGCAGGATCTTGCCGAGGTGGCCGCCGGCTTCCATGAGGCGGTGCCCTTCGGCGGCGTCGGCCATGGGGACGGTCTGGTCGACGACCAGCTTCACGGTCCCGTTCTCGATCATGGGCCAGACGTTCTCCTGGACCTGCGCCACGATCTCGGCCTTGTGCTCCTTGGACCGGGTCCGCAGCGTGGTGCCATGCACGGAGGCCCGCTTGAACACGATCTCCGCGAGGTTGAGCCGGCCCTCCAGCCCCTTCTGCAGACCGATCACCACCAGCCGGCCGTCAGCGGCGAGCGACTGGACGTTGCGCTCCAGGTAGTCACCGCCCACGACGTCGAGGATCACGTCGTAGGGGCCGTGCTCGGTGAAGTCCTCGGTGCGGTAGTCGATCGCCACGTCGGCGCCGAGCTCCCGGGCCTGGGCGGCCTTCTCGGCGCCGCCGACCGTGGTGACGACGCGGGCGCCCAGGGCCTTGGCGATCTGGATAGCCATCGTGCCGACGCCGCCGGCACCGCCGTGCACCAGAAGGGTCTCCCCTGCCTTCAGGCCCGCGGTCATGACGATGTTCGACCACACGGTCGCCGTCACCTCCGGAAGACCCGCCGCCTCTGCCAGCCCGACACCCTTCGGAATCGTGAGCAGCTGCCCTGCCGGAACGGCGACCTTCTGCGCGTAACCGCCACCGGTCAGCAGGGCGCACACCTCGTCGCCCACCTGCCAGCCGGTGACCCCCTCGCCGACGGCGCTGATGCGGCCGGAGACCTCCAGGCCCGGATACGGCGACCAACCCGGCTGCAAGGGGTAGAGCCCCCAGCGCTGCATGACGTCCGCCCGGTTCAGAGCACTGGCCACGACGTCGACGACGACCTCGCCGGCGGCGGGCGTCGGGTCTTCGACCTCGATCCACTCCAGGACCTCAGGACCACCGGACTCCCTGATCGACACAGCCTTCACGACGACTCCGTTCCCACAACTGAGATGAAGGGCTTCTGCGGGGTCTTGGGGACAGCGCACCCTTGACCGTCCCTACTGGAGGTCGGCCGATGCCGGCGCGCCGCGAACACGATACCGAGAAAGGGGGCTTATACCCGCTTTCGTCCGCGCACCCGAGAGGCAGAATGTTTACAGTACATACATTGCGTGGCGGAGTGTGCAGTGTCAACATTGAGATCGCCGCACAGGAGGTGGACCCGTCGGCATCGCCAGGCCGAAGCCCGCAGGCCGTAGCCGCGAAACGCGAGGCACGAGACGCGAGACGCGAATACACCCTGCACCTCCCCTTGCCGTGCGGGAGGTGCAGGGTGAGATCCGATGCCGTCGTCGCCCCCCACGGACGTCGACGGCATCGGAGCCTGACCCGGGCTGTCAGACCCGGGCGCTCGTCTTGCCGTGCGGGGGCTTCCGCTCGGCCTCCTGGTGCGCGGCAGGTTCAGCCGGAGCGGGCTCGGGCAGTCGTGCGCCTTCGATGTCGACGTCCGGGAGCAGCCGGTCGAGCCGGCGGGGCATGCTCCAGGCACGTCGTCCGAGCAGGGCCATGGCGGCGGGTACGAGCGTCATCCGGACGACGAAGGCGTCGATGAACACGCCGAAGGCGAGTGCGAAACCGATGGACTTGATGATCGGGTCCTCGTTGAAGATGAATCCGCCGAAGACCGCGATCATGATCAGCGCGGCGGCCACGACGACCCGTGCGCTGCTGGAGACGCCCTGGGCAATCGCCTCGGCCGGATCCTTGCTGTGTTCGTAGTGTTCGCGCATCCGGCTGACGAGGAACACCTCGTAGTCCATGGCGAGGCCGAAGAGGACGCCGGTGAGCAGGATCGGGAGGAAGCTGGTGACCGGTCCGACGGCGGCCACGTCGAGCAGGCCGTTCAGGTGGCCCTGCTGGAAGACCCAGACCGAGGCGCCCAGGCTCGCGCCGACCGAGAGCAGGAAGCCCAGTGCCGCCTTGAGCGGCACCAGCACCGACCGGAAGGCGATGGCCAGCAGGATCAGCGCCAGGACGACGATGACACCGATGAACAGGGGCCGTGCGTCCCCGCATTTGCCGGCGACGTCGATGGCCATGGCCGTCTGTCCGGTGACGTAGAGGGATCCGCCGGTACCGGCCACCTCGCCCGCCTGGTCACGCATGCGGTGGACCAGGTCGGTGGTGGCCTGGGCGTCGGGGCTCGACTTCGGCACCACGGACATGACCACGACGCCGCCGGAGGGGCTGGCCACCGGGGGCGAGACGGCGGCCACGTTCTCGTCGGCGACCAGTTCGCCACGCAGCTGGGTCACGGTGGGCTGCCGCCGGTCCTGCGGGATGTGCTCGGTGTCCACCACGGTGATGAGGGTGGCGTTGAAGCCGGGGCCGAAGCCCTCGGTGAGCAGGTCGTAGCTCTTGTGCTGGGTGCTGGCCTCGGGCTGTGAGGCGTAGCTGGGCAGACCGAGGCGCAGCTCGCGGGCGGGCAGGGCGAGCGCCAGGAGGCCGAGGACGCCGGCGAGCAGGACCACGGCCGGCGCACGGGTGACGACACGGGCCCAGGCCAGGCCCCAGGAACCGGCGGTCCGGTTCTCGCGCCGGCCCTTCGGCCCGGGACGGCGCCGGCGCATCCGCTCGCCGAACACGCCGAGTACGGCCGGGAGCAGGCTGACGGCGACGAGGACGGCGATCAGTACGGTCACGGCACCGGCCAGGCCCATGATCGTGAGGAACGGGATGCCGGTGACGGCCAGTGCGGCGAGCGCGATGACGACCGTGGCGCCGGCGAAGACGACCGCGCTGCCGGCCGTGGCGGTGGCGCGTGCGATCGACTCCTCCCAGTCGGTGTCGGGGTCGGCGAGCTGCTCGCGGTGCCGGGAGATGACGAACAGCGCGTAGTCGATGCCGACCGCCAGGCCGATCATCAGGGCCAGCACGGTGGCGGTGCCCGTCATCTCCACGAAGCGGGAGACGAACATCGTGCCGAGCACGCCGACGGCGACGCCCAGGAGCGCGGTCAGCAGCGGCAGTCCGGCCGCGACGAGGGAGCCGAGCGCGACGGCGAGGACCACGAACGATGACGACACCGACCAGTTCGGCCGGGCCTCCCGCCTCGGCCTGCGGAAGCATGGCGGAGCCGCCCAGCTCGACCTGCATCCCCGCATCGCGGAGTGGCTGCACCGCGGTGGCCAGCTCCTCCTTGGCCTCCTCGGGCACCTCGGGGGCCTCCTCGGTGAACCGGACGTCGGAGTAGGCGATGGTCCGGCCGGACGACACCGTGCCGGTCTCGGCCGGCCGGGAGACGTCGACGACGCCCTCCACTCGCGCCGCCTCGTCCAGGACACCGTCGAGCGCCTTCTGCCGCGCCGGGTCCGTGATGCTGGCCGGCTACTCACCCATCGGCCCCAGCGCACTCAACTGCATGGCACCCGACGAGGGCAACATGCACATGCTCAACCTGATCGCGACCGAGGAGCAGAAGAAGCGGTACCTGGCACCGCTGGCAGCGGGAGAGATCCGGTCCTGCTTCGGCATGACCGAGCCACATCCGGGAGCGGGCTCCGACCCGGCCGCGCTGCGCACCAAGGCCGCCCGTACCGAGGGCGGCTGGATCATCGACGGCCACAAGCGGTTCACCAGCGGTGCCGTCGGCGCCGCGTACTGCATCGTGATGGCGCGGACCCCGGCCGTGAACGGTTCCCCCGAAGGGGCCACCATGTTCCTGGTCGACATGACGAACCCCGGTGTCCGGGTCGGCGAGGCGATCCACACCGTCGACCGCTCCATCGACGGCGGCCATCCGCACCTGTACATCGAGGACTGTCACGTCCCCGACGACGCGGTGCTCGGCGAGGTCGGACTCGGCTTCCGGTACGCCCAGGTGCGGCTCGGTCCGGCACGTCTCACCCACTGCATGCGGTGGCTGGGGCTTGCGCGGCGGGCGCTCGACATCGCGCTGGACCGGGCCGGGCGGCGGGAGCTGTTCGGCGGTCCGATCGACTCGCTCGGCCTCGCGCAGAACCTGATCGCCGAGTCGGTGATCGACATCGAGACCTCCGACGCGATCATCACCAGGACCGCGGCGCTGCTCCACACCGATCCCAAGGCCGGATCGGCGATGTCCTCGATCGCGAAGGTGCACTGCTCGGAGGCGATCTTCCGGGTGGTCGACCGCGCGATCCAGATCTGTGGCGGGGACGGAGTCTCCGACGGGCTCCCGCTGGCGCAGTACCTGAACGAGGTCCGCCCGTTCCGCATCTACGACGGCCCCAACGAGACCCACAAGTGGGCCATCGCCCGTCGGGCCTCGGCCGGCCGGAGTGCCACGGTCCGGGCCGGTGAACCGTACCGGGGCGACACGGTCGCCGGACGGGACGGGGGCGCGTGATGCACACCGTCCCCGACGGAGTGGAGGTCGTCGCGAGCCGGGAGGCGGCCAGGCACCTCGAAAGCCCTCCCCTTCTCATCGTCGACGCGGTCACCGCCTTCCTGGACACGCACGGTGTCGGGCACGGTCCGATCACGTGGCAGCGCATCGGAGACGGGCACTCCAACATCACCTATCTGATCGAGCGCGGCGGCGACCGTGTCGTCCTGCGTCGCGGTCCTCGCCCGCCGCTACCGAGGTCGACGCACGACATGGTGCGCGAGGCCCGCGTCCAGAAGGCCCTGCGCGGGCACGGGGTGCCGGTGCCGGAGATCGTCGCCGTCTGCGAGGACGTATCGCTCCTGGGCGTGCCGTTCTACCTCATGTCCCACCTCGACGGGACGGTCGTCACCGACACGGTGCCGGCCCACCTCTCCTCGCTCGAACAGCGCGGTGCCACCAGCGTGGCGGTCGTCGACGCTCTGGTCGCACTGCACCGCATCGACGTGACCGAGGGCGAACTCGCCTCCTTGGGTTCCCCCGACGGATACCTCCGCCGCCAGGTCGACCGTTTCAGCGGCCTGTGGGAGGTCAACGCCTCGCGCGGTCTTCCCGCGGTGGAGCGCATCGCGGACTGGCTCGGCCGCAACCTGCCGGCGAGCCAGGCCGCCGCGGTGGTCCACGGCGACTACCGCATGGGCAACCTCATGTTCGCTCCGCGGTCGCCCGCGTCGGTCATGGCGATCCTGGACTGGGAGATGGCCACCCTCGGCGACCCGCTGGCGGACCTGGGCTACCTGACCGCCACCTACTCGGAGGCCGGCGTGCCCGGCACCCCCCTGGAACTGACACCGGTGACCCTGGCACCGGGCTACTTCACCAGGCTTCAACTGGCCGAACGCTACAGGTCCCACACGGGCCTCGACCTCACGGCGCTCCCCTGGTACCAGGCCCTCGCGCTGTGGAAGGCAGCGATCTTCTGCGAGGCGATCTACACCCGCTGGCGGCGTGGTGAACGCCCGGACGACACGGACTTCGCTCCGTCCCTCGAGACGGGAGTCCCCCGTCTGCTGACCATGGCGGCACAGTACGCCGGCCTGATCGCGACTCCCCGCGCCTGACGCCCCACCGCGTCACCACCCCACCCCCCACCAGTACCGAACGTCACTCCCGCCTGCCCGAAAACAGTGAAGGAGCAGCCATGAGCAACGCGAAGACAGGAACCGGGGCGGCCGGGGAGAGAACCTGTCCCGTCCCCACCCTGCGGTCGAGGCGCCGGTCCCTCTTCGCCAGCACGGTCGGCAACGTTCTCGAGTGGTACGAGTGGAGCGCCTACGCGGTGTTCGCGCCTTCATCGCCACCGTCATGTTCAACCCGTCCGATCAGGTGTCGGCGCTGCTGTCCACCCTGGCCGTCTTCGCCGTCGGCTTCCTCATGCGTCCGCTGGGCGGCATCGTCTTCGGACGGATCGCCGACCGGCGAGGACGCAAGTTCGTGCTGGTCACCACCATGTTGATGATGGCCGGCGGAAGCCTCGTCATCGGCCTCATGCCCACCTACGCCTCGGTCGGGGCCTGGGCCTCGCTGATCCTCCTGCTCGCCAGCATGGCGCAGGGGTTCGCCCACGGCGGCGAGTCCGCGACGGCCAACACCTACGTCGCGGAGATCGCGCCGAGCGAGCGCCGCGGCCTGTGGGGAAGCATCGTGTTCGTCGCGATCTTCGGCGGTTCGGCCGTCGCCTACTCGGTGGGCGGGGCGGTGACGTCCGTGCTGTCCGACAGCGCCGTCGCCCAGTGGGGGTGGCGCCTCCCGTTCCTCTTCGGCGCCTTCCTGGCCCTGGCCGCTCTGTACCTGCGCCGCGGCATGGACGAGAGTGAGGTGTTCGCGGCCGAGCAGTCGGGCGACGGGGCCCGGCCGCTGCCCCGCAAGCAGGTGGTTCGCGCCGTCCTGCTCGTCATCACCATGACTTCGGGGATCACCGCGGCCCACTACACCTGGACCTCGTACGTGTCCACGTACGCCATCACCAGGATGGGGATGGACGCCGGTGTCGCCTACTGGTGTTCCGTCGCGGCGCAATGCCTCGCCCTGACCACCCTGCCGCTGTGGGGGCACCTCTCCGACAGGATCGGCCGGCGTCCGATGATGATCGCGTTCGCGGTGCTGATGATCACTCTGCAGATCCCGCTCACCGGACTGATCGGCTCGGAGGGCTGGACGCTCCTGGTGGCGTCGTCGGTCGCGCTGGCGGTCGTGGCCATCCCCGGAGCACTCCTGTCGGCCACGATGTCGGAGAACTTCCCGACACACCCAGGGCATCGGGTTCGCGTACTCCGTGTCCGTCGCCGTCTTCGGAGGCAGCGCACCGTACCTGAACCAGCTCTTCGTCGAGTGGGGTGTGGCCCGGCTCTCCAGCTTCTACATCATGCTGCTGTGCTCGTTCACGGGCGTCGCGTGCTACCTCATGCGGGAGACCAGGGGGATCCAGCTGAAGGACGCCTGACACGACGCCTGACCCGGTCCACCGTCCGGGACCGCTGCCCTTCGGCGTGCGGCGCGGCCTCCTTCACGAGGGCCGCGCCGTCGCGGCTCATGGCGCGGTGGGGGGAAGGGCGAAGCGGAAAGCACCCGCCGCGCCGCCGAGTTGGAGCCAGAGATACCTGGGCTGGGCCACGACGCGCAGGGCGACGGCGGCGCAGCCGGGACAGCGGGCGGTCAGGCCGGGCTCGGGGCCGTAGACGTGCAACTGGGCCACGGTCGCGGGCAGACGGCAGGAGGGGCACAGCCGCCACGCGGTGGTCGGGTCGACGGCGAAGACCTCTCCGAGCGGGCCGGCCAGGGCGTTGCCGTCGAGGTACAAGGGGTGCTCGTTCATGGCAGGGGTTCCTCACCGTGCGGCACGGATGGGTCAGCCGAAGCGTTCGGTACGGATCTGGTCGGGTGCGTGTCCGGCGGCCAGGAGCAGGGCTGCGGCGTGCTCGACGAATCCGGTCGGGCCGCAGACGTAGCAGCGGGCCGCGGCCGGGGACGGCAGGACCGGCAGGTCCCGCTCCGTCAGGCGTCCCGCGGGGCGTTCGGAGCCGTCCGGCGCGGTGCGGGTGTAGAGGAGGCGAACGCCGACGACGTCAGCGGCGGCGTCGAGTTCCGTGGCGTACCAGACGTCGTCCGGGCCGCGTACGGAGTACAGGAGCGCACAGGGGTCGTCCGACACCGACGCGAGCCGTGCGCGCAGCATCGCCATCAGAGGCACGACACCGGAGCCCCCGGCGATCAGCAGGAGAGGGCCGCGGTCCTGCGGCGTCCACACGAACCAGCCTCCGAGCGGTCCCTTGACCTCGATCTCGGCGCCCACGGGAAGATCGTCGGCCAGGTACGGGGAGACCTCGCCTCCGAGCGCCGCCTGGATTCCCAGTTCGATCCTGTCGGTGTCGGCGGGAGCGGCGAGCGAGTAACTGCGCACGGCCTGGTAGCCGTTGTCGGCGGTCAGCCGTACGTCGACGTGCTGACCAGGCAGGTGTCCCGGCCAGTGAGGCACCTCGAACTCCAGCGTGCGGCCGGTCGCGGTCTGTTTCGTCCGCTCCGTGAGGCGGGCCCGTCGCCACCCGCGCATCAGTCGCTCCAGTAGCGCTGCTCGCGCCAGGGGTCGCCGTAGTCGTGGTAGCCGGCTGACTCCCAGAAGCCGGGTTCGCTGTCCAGCGTGAGGATGAGGCCCTTGACCCACTTGGCCGACTTCCAGAAGTACAGGTGGGGGATCACGAGCCGGGCCGGGCCGCCGTGGTCCGGGGAGAGCGCGTAGCCGTCGAAGGAGTGCGCCAGCCAGGCCTTGCCGTCGGTGACGTCCTCCAGCGGAAGGTTGGTGGTGTAGCCGTCGAAGGACTCGGCGACGACGAAGTCGGCGGCGGTCTCGACCTCGTCGAGGAAGACGTCGAGGGGGACGCCGCGCCAGCGGGTGTCGAACTTCGACCAGCGGGTCACGCAGTGGATGTCGACGGTGGGCTCCTCCTGCGGGAGCGCCATCATTTCCTGCCACGTCCACGAACGGCTCTCACCGGTCTCGCTGGTCACGGTGAACGACCACCGGTCGGTGGGTATGTGCGGCGTGGGACCGGCGGACAGGACGGGAAACGACTCGGTCGGATACTGCCCCGGAGGCAGCCGGGACACGAGGTCGCGGGCCTTCCCGTGGAACCCCGGTGACAGGTCGCCCATGGGTTCATTCCTCTCGCTCGAAGTCCGCTTCCGCCCGCTCTTCGTCGCTGTCGGCCTGGGCCCGGGTGTACAGGTCGTGCACGAACCTGCGGGCGTCCTCGGGAGGGATGCCGGGGCCGAGTCGGAGCAGACGGTCCGTCCAGGGGGCGAGGGGGTCGCCGGGTTCGTTCATGGGAGCCTCCCGGTGGGCTGGAGGGGCCCCGTGCGCCGCCGGCCGGCGGACAGGGCGGTCCTCCCGGTGCGCACCGCTCCTCGTTTCTCCCTCCCATGGTCCCCGCCTGCCATACGCGTGCAACCCGGGGTCCTGGGGTCCCGTCGCGGAGGAGTTCCGCCGGGAGTCCGGCCGCCCGCTGGTCAGACCGTGCGGAGTCCGAGCTCGGCACAGCCCTGGCGGAGGGTGTCGAGTCCGAAGGCGGCGGTGGGCCCCACGACACCGGGCGTGGCACCGGGGCGGGTGGTGAGGCGGTCGGCGGCCCAGGCGATGAGTTCGCCGGTGAGGCTGTAGGGGTTGGGGCCTTCGAGATGGACCTCCGCGAGCGGGGCCTGCCCCTTGACGCCCGAGGAGGCGACGGCGACGACGTGGGAGGGGATCCGTTCGCGCAGGGCCTCGTCGGGGCCGCCCGGTGGGCCGAGGAGAAGCGGACGGGTCAGCGCGTCGGTCAGCTTGCGGCCCGCGGGAAGACGGGTACTGGCGTTGACCAGGGCCGAGTAGAGGGACAGGGCGCGGCTGAGGCCGGGGAACCAGCCGTTGTAGACGGTGATGTCGTCGAGGGACGGGAACTCCTCCGGCAGGAACAGCACTTCGGTGCCGGAGACGAGGAACGCCGACTTGCGGCGGCCCCGCACGGTGAACCGGCGGACGCGGGAGGCGGTGCGTTCGTCGACGAGCCGGTGCCGGTGCCGGCGCGCCGAGGGCAGGGTCATGCCGTCGCGCATGGTGGTGCGTGTGCCCTGACTGATGCCGCGCCAGATGGGGCCGGTGGCGAAGTAGCCGATGTCGACGGCGCGGGCGATCGGTCCTGCCTGCTGGAGGGCGAGGGCCGCGGCGAGGATGCCCGGCACGTAGTCGTACCCGAAGGCGGGCAGCATCACCGCGCCGGTCTCGCGGGCGCGTCGGTGGTGCCGGGCGTGCAGGGCGCGGACGAACCCGACCTCGCCGCTGGAATCGAGGTAGTGGGCACCCGCGTCGGCCGCGGCCCGCGCGACGGGGAAGCCGAAGCGCTCGAAGGGCCCGACGGTGGTGATCAGTACGTCACCGTGCCGCAGGTGCTTCCTCAGGTCGTCGGGGTGGCGGCGTCGACGACCAGGTGGTCGAGTCCGCCGGAGCGCGCGGCCAGTGCCTCCAGTGCGGCGGGGTTGCGTCCGGCCACCGTCGGCCTGACGCCTCTGCGGAGGAGGGCGTCGAGGACGAGGTCGCCCGCGTAGCCGGTGGCGCCGAGCAGGATGATGCGGCTGGTCATCGCTTCCTTCCGAGGAGCGGGTGGGTCCGGGACACGGCCTTGGCGATGAGGCTGAAGGAGCGGGAGGTGTGCGGGGCGTAGATGAGGCGCAGGGTGTCGGGCCTGGTGGGCTTGGAGAGGACCGGCTTGCGGTGGCTGAAGGTGTCGAAGGACGTCTTGCCGTGATAGGCGCCCATGCCGGACTCCCCGACGCCGCCGAACGGCAGGTTCGGTACGCCGAGGTGGATCATCGGCGCGTTGTGGACGACCGCGCCGGACGAGGTCTTCTCCACCAGGGCCTGCCGGGCCGCCTTGTCGCGGGTGAACGCGTACAGGGAGAGGGGTTTGTCCCGGGCGGTGATGAAGTCGATGGCCTCGTGGACGTCGCGTACGGTCAGGACCGGGAGGATCGGGCCGAAGATCTCCTCGGTCATCACGGGGGCCTCGGGCGGTACGTCGGTCAGCACGGCGGGGGCGATGTAGCGTTCACCGGCGTCGAAGACGCCTCCGGTGAGGAGGTCGCCCTGCGCCGCGAGGCCGGTCAGTCGCTGGAAGTGGCGGTCGTTGACGATCCGTCCGTAGTCGGCGCTGGTGCGGGGGTTGGTGCCGAACATCTGGTGGATGGCTTTCGGCAGTGCGGCCAGCAGGGAGTCGCGGGCGGCGTCGGTGACGAGGACGTAGTCGGGTGCCACGCAGGTCTGGCCGGCGTTGGTGAACTTGCCCCAGGCCAGCCGGCGCGCGGTGACGGTCATGTCGGCCGTCTCGTCGATGAAGACGGGTGATTTGCCGCCGAGTTCGAGGGTGACAGGCGTCAGGTTCTTCGCCGCCGCCGCCGCGACGATGCGGCCGACGGTGCCGTTCCCGGTGTAGAAGATGTGGTCGAAGCGCTGTGCGAGCAGCAGGGTGGTCTCCTCGACCGCTCCTTCGACGACGGCGACGGCCTCCAGGTGGCGGGGCAGGAGGTCGGCGAGCAGCCGGCTGGTGGCGGGTGCGAGTTCGCTGGGTTTGACGACGGTCGCGTTGCCTGCGGCCAGGGCGCCGACCAGGGGGTTCAGTGTGAGCGTCAGCGGATAGTTCCAGGGCGCGATGATCAGGCAGACGCCCAGGGGTTCGGGGTGGATGCGGGCCGTGGCCGGCTTGATGTTCATCGGTACGGCGACCCGGCGGGGCCTCATCCAGCGGTCGAGGTGGCGCAGTGCGTGTTCGATCTCGGCCAGCACTCCGCCGATCTCGGTGAGGTGCGACTCGGTGCGCCCCTTGCGCAGGTCGTCGTAGAGGGCTTCCTCGATGGCCGGGGTGTGGTTCCTGAGCAGGCGTCGTAGGGCGTGGAGCTGGCGTCGGCGCCAGGCCGCCGGCCGGGTGACGCCCGAGTCGAAGGTGGCCCGGAGCCGTATGACGGTCCCCGGGATGTCCTGATCCTGCTGTGCCGCGGGTGGGGCGGCGGTGCCGGTCATGGGGCGTGGGCCTTCCAGGCGAGAGGTCAGGGGCGGTGTGGTGGCGGGGACTGCCGGCTAGCGGGCCTTCGCCGTCGCGGCGACGTCGGCGACGATGCGTTCGGCGAGGCGTTCGGACGACGGCGGGTTCTGCCCCGTGTAGAGGTTGCGGTCGACCACCACGTACGGCCGCAGCGGCAGGCGTGCCTTGGAGTACTCCGCGCCGCTCTCCCGCAGCCGGTCCTCCAGCAACCAGACGGCCTTACGGCCGAAGCTGTTGAACTTCTCCTCCAGGTTCGACAGCCCTGTCATCCGATACCCGGTGAACGGCCACGACCCGTCCTCGTTCCGCGCCGCGAACGCCGCCGCCGGCGCATGGCACAGCAGCGCCAGTGGCTTGCCCGACGCGAGGACCCGGGTCAGCAGGGCGCCGGAGACCGGGTCGACCGACAGGTCCTCCATGGGACCGTGCCCACCCGGGTAGAACACCACGTCGAAGTCGTCCGGATCGATCTCGTCCAGTGACCGCGGACTGTTCAAGTCGCCCTGGATCGCGTCCAGATACGCAGCCACCTCACGCAGCTTGGACGGCCACCCCGCCGTCCTCGACATGCTCAGCCGATCGAGCGTCGGGGCCTTCCCGCCCGGCGTCACGATCGTGATCTCCCATCCTGCCCGGGAGAAGATCTTGTGCGGCATCGCCAGTTCCTCACCCCAGAACCCCGACGGATGCACCTCTCCGTCCCGCAACGTCCACCGATCAGCCGCGGACACAACGAACAACACCCTGGTCATAACAGACCTTCCTCCTGTCGGAACGGATTCATCGACGTTCCGACGGACGTATCAGCCGAAGTCTTAGCAAAGGGCTCAAACCATCATCTGCCCCTGACTGAGCGCGGGCGACCGGTCACGGCCGCGGCCTCACATCTCGCTTCGGCGCCTGTGACACAGGATGCCACGCCTGACACACTGTGCCAAGTCTGGCACTGATAGCCTTCTGCCATGAGAGAGACGCCAGCGCCCGGCCTGCGCATGAAGGCCCGTCAGGCCGTGACCGAGGCGCTGGCCGACACGGCCCTGGACCTCTTCGACAGCACCGGCTTCGACCAGGTCACCGTGGCCGACATCGTCGCGGCGGCGGGCATCTCCCAGCGCAGCTTCTTCCGGTACTTCAGCAGCAAGGAGGACGTCGTCTTCGGCGACCGCATCCCTTCCGCCGAGGAGGTCCGGGACGAGCTGCTCCGGCACCTCGACAACACGCCCGCGTGGGACGCGCTGCGCGCCACGTTCCGGACGGCAGCCCTCCAGATGGACGCCGACAAGGACCGCTGGAAGCGGGCGACCCGCCTCATCTGCCACACGCCGGGCCTGCGCGCGCGCTACCTCGAAAAGCACCTGGCCTGGACCGATGTCCTCGTACCGGAGATAGCGTCGCGGATCGGCAGCGACGGCCCCGACGCGGATCTCAGGGCCCACACGATGATCAACACCGCGCTGGGCTGCTTCGACGTCGCCCTGATGCGCTGGGCCGACAGCGGCACGGACCGCCCCCTCGCCGCACTCGTCGACGACGTGTTCGGGTTCGTGCAGATCCCCCACGCCTGACCGGCCGGCCCCACCCGGGCCCCGCACCCTCACCCCCGGCCGCCCCGCGGCGGGCACGCGCACGCGGGAAGATCCGGACCGCCGCCGGCATGAATCACTGACCGGCTCGCGAGTCACTCACCTGCGACGCATCCCACAGCCCTCAATGTTTACGTTGATTACATTGCCGCGCTAATGTGAGTGGTGCACACATCGCAAGCGATCACGCAGGAAGAGGGACCCCTACATGACCAGCGAGCTGTTCTCACCACTGCACCTGCGCTCCGGCCAGGTACTGAGGAACCGGATCGCGAAGGCGGCGATGGAGGAGAACATGGCCGGTGACGGCCAGCTTCCCGACGAGCGGCTGTTCACGCTGTACCGGCGCTGGGCCACCGGCGGAACGGGACTGCTGATCACCGGGAATGTCATGGTCCACGCGCAGGCGCTGACCGGCCCCGGAGGTGTCGTGCTCGACGAGAACGCCCCACTGGAACCGTTCATCGAGTGGGCGAAGGCCGCCAAGTCCGGTGGCGGTGCGGTATGGATGCAGATCAACCACCCCGGCCGCCAAGTGGCCTCCGACATGCCCGGTGTCGTCTGGGGTCCCTCCGACATCGGCGTCAGCCTGGGCAAGCACAGCAGCCGCTTCGGCCGCCCGACCGCCATGACCCCGCAGCAGATCGAGGAGACCGTCGCACGGTACGCGGTGACCGCGCGCCGCGCCGAGCAGGCCGGCTTCGACGGTGTCGAGGTCCACGCCGCGCACGGCTACCTCCTCTCCCAGTTCCTCTCTCCCCTGGTCAACAAGCGCACCGACCAGTGGGGCGGCTCGCTGGAGAACCGCGCCCGGATGCTGCTCGACATCGTCCGCGCCGTCCGCGCCGCCGTCTCGCCGTCCTTCGCGGTCGCCGTCAAGCTCAACTCCGCCGACTTCCAGCGCGGCGGATTCGACGCCGACGACGCCCGCCAGGTCATCGAGATGCTCGAACCCCTCGGCGTCGACCTGGTCGAACTCTCCGGCGGCAGCTACGAGAGCCCGGCGATGACCGGCCGCTCCGCCGACGCCCGCACCCAGGCCCGTGAGGCGTACTTCCTCGACCTCGCCAAGGACCTGGTCGGGACCAGCCCACTGCCCCTCATGCTCACCGGGGGCATCACCCGGCGCGCGACCGCGGAGAAGGTTCTCGACAGCGGTGTGGCGGTCATCGGTATGGGCACCGCCCTCGCCGTCACCCCCGACCTGCCCGATCGCTGGCGTGAGCGCCGCGAGGCGGACCGGCAGATTCGGCGGGTGACCTGGTCCGACAAGGCCCTCGCCTCCGCCGCCGGCATGGCTCTGGTGCGCCACCAGATGCGCCGCCTGGCCCGCGGAAGCAGCCCCAGGCCCGGCACCCACCCGGCGATCGCCCTCATCTCCGAGCAGCGCAAGCAGCGCAAGGCCCTGCGCAGCTACCGTGCCTGGCTGTCGCAGTCCCGGAGTGCCGCCTGAGCGGCACCGCCCGGACGGCGTCACTCCACCCAGGCCCTGTCGTTCGGATCAGCCCGGCCCGAACGGGGCGCCCGGTGCGGCGAGTGGGGGTCCCCCAGCTCGAAGAGCCAGGGGGAGCGCGCCAGGCGTCGCGGAGCGGGCGCGACTTTGCGGACACCCCTTAGGGGTCGAACGCGAGAACGCCTGCGGGGCGGTGACACGGCCGAGCCGCGCAACGCATGCCTGCCGGGCACGGCCAGTGCCCGGCAGTCCGCACCGACACAGGGAGTTCAAGGGTGGCGGATCCGGTACAGCCCGCCAACAGCACTGAGAACGACGGGAGTTCGCGGGCGGAGGCGTCGTCCGCCGAGTTCGACGGAGGGAACGCGGGCGAGCCCGCGGCCTCGCTCGGAGCCGTGGCCACAGTGTGGTCCAGCATCCTCTCCACCGCGCACTGGCGGCTCGGAAGGAAATGACGAGCGACGCCCGAGAAGGGCGGCGGCGTCCTTCCCGGCACCCTCGCTCATGGCCGCCTGACCTCGGCTCATGGCCGCCGGAACCCCTCCGGAGAACTCCCGCCCCTAAGTGTTGACGCTGCATACATAGCAACCCTACAGTCATGTGTACACCGCTTACATCAGAGTGAGGAACTCCCCCATGTCTTCGACTCAGAACGACATCGTCAAGGTCGACCTGGGAGGCCGCGAGGTCACCGTCCCCAAGGGCGGCCTGTACGACCGCTACCGCATGAACCCCGACCTCGACGCGATCGCCCGCGACCCCCGCGTCAGCGGCGTGGACTTCTTCCGGCCGCTCCCCAAGATCAAGGTCGACTCCCCGATCGGCCCCACGCTGACCCCGAATTTCTACTACACCGTCTCGACCGCCCGGCTCACGATGCTCGCGCCGTCCCGCGCGATCCGCAGCCGCCTGCCCGGCGAGCTCTCGCCGCTGGAGGTAGTGCCCGGGCTCGGCTTGATCTCGGTCATGTTCTTCCGCTACGACGTGTGCGACATCGACTTCTACACCGAGGCCGCCGTCGGTATCGCCGTCAAGCCCGCCAGGCACGGCAAGCTCGGCTTCTTCGACCTCGTCTCCGGCCTGAAGAACGAGCACCTCCACTCCTATGTGCTGTCCCTTCCGGTGAGCTCGGAGATCGCGCAGGTCCGCGGCCACGACGGCTACGGCTTCCCCAAGTGGGTCACCGAGCTCGACGTCGACATCGACGACCACCGGACGACAGCCCGCGTGGCCAACGACTCCGGCGGCGTCGACCTCGCGCTCCTGGCGGCCACGCCGAAGCAGACCGCCTACCCGAGCGGTGAGCGCGTCGGCTCGCTCACCTCGTACACGACGATCGACGGTGCCTGGCACTCCACTCTCAACCAGACGAATGTGCTGAACGCCGGTACGACGCGCGGCACCAGCGGCGTCAGCCTCCAGCTCGGCGAGGGCCACATGTCCGACGACCTGCGTTCCCTCAAGCCGAAGCGGACCATCCAGTTCGACGTCATGACCGAAGGCCAGGCGGCCCTGCACATGCCGGTCCCCACCTCGGTCCAGAGCCGCAGCCAGTAACAAAGGAGCCCCGCCATGGCCACCGTATCCGCCGGCCCGACCACCACCGCCCGCGGTCCGGGTCTT
The DNA here is from genome assembly GCF_040298625.1 of Streptomyces sp. NPDC001532. Taxonomy (NCBI): domain Bacteria; kingdom Bacillati; phylum Actinomycetota; class Actinomycetes; order Kitasatosporales; family Streptomycetaceae; genus Streptomyces; species Streptomyces sp. NPDC001532. The sequence goes on along the minus strand of NZ_JBEPAL010000010.1, from coordinate 63,579 downwards.
CCCTCGTCCCTCACCCCGTCCTTCCTCCAGCGGCTGACCACTCGGGTCTCGGCCGCTCCGAACGCCGCGCGCGTCACCACCACCGCCCCCTACACCGGCGTTCCCCTGGCCGACGTCCCGGTCTCCACCCCGGAGGACGTCGAGGCCGCGTTCGTCCGCGCCCGGACCGCGCAGAAGTCCTGGGCCGCCACGCCGATCGCGGAGCGCAAGCGGATCCTCCTGCGCTACCACGACCTGGTCCTGGCCCGTCAGGACCAGGCGCTGGACCTGATGCAGGCCGAGAACGGCAAGACCCGCCGCGACGCCTTCCTCGAAGTGGTCGACATCGGCATCGTCTCGCGCTACTACGCCCGCAACGCCGCCAAGTACCTCAGCCCCAAGCGCCGCCGCGGCGCGATCCCGCTGCTCACCCACACCACCGAGCTGCGCCACCCCAAGGGCGTCGTCACCGTCATCTCGCCGTGGAACTACCCGCTGAGCATGGCCGCCAGCGACACCATCGCCGCCCTCATGGCCGGCAACGCCGTCGTGCAGAAGCCGGACACCCAGACCGCTCTGACCGCGCTGTGGTCGATGGACCTCATGTACGAGGCCGGGCTGCCGGAGGACGTGTGGCAGATGGTCATCGGCAGCGGCAGTTCCATCGGCGGCGCGCTGATGGACAACGCCGACTACATGATGTTCACGGGCTCCACCGCCACCGGACGGCAGATCGCGAGCGATGCCGGCAAGCGCCTGATCGGTGCCTCCCTGGAACTCGGCGGCAAGAACGCCATGATCGTCCTCGACGACGCCGACATCGAGAAGGCCGCCGACGGCGCCGTCGCCGCCTGCTTCCCCTCCGCCGGGCAGCTGTGCGTCTCCATCGAGCGCCTGTACGTGGCCGAGTCCATCCGTGACGAGTTCGTCGCCGCGTTCGTCGCCCGCACCCGAAGGCTCAAGATCGGCGCCGCTTACGACTACAGCGTCGACGTCGGCAGTCTCACCACTCCCTCCCAGCTGAAGACCGTCACCGAACACGTCGCCGACGCCGTCGCCAAGGGCGCCACCGTCCTCGCCGGCGGCAAGGCACGCCCCGACCTCGGCCCGTTGTTCTACGAGCCGACCATCCTCGGCGATGTCACCCCCGACATGACGCTGTACGACCACGAGACCTTCGGACCCGTCGTCTCCCTCTACACCTACCGCGACGTCGACGAGGCCATCAGCCTGGCCAACGCCACCGCCTACGGCCTCAACGGCAGCGTCTGGAGCCGTGACGGAGCCCGCGGCCGGGCCGTCGCCGCCCGCGTGCACGCCGGCACCGTCAACGTCAACGAGGCCTTCGCCGCCGCGTGGGGAAGCGTCGACGCTCCCATGGGCGGCATGGGCGACTCCGGACTCGGCCGCCGCCACGGCGCCGACGGCATCCTCAAGTACACCGAAGCCCAGACCGTCGCCCACCAGCGCCTTCAGGGCTTCACTCCGCCCGCCCGGATCAGCCCCGAGACCTGGGCCACCCTCCTGACCGGAGCGCTCAAGGCCCTGAAGGCGGTCGGCGTCCGCTGACCAGCGGCTGCCGTACGGCGGCGGCCCCCATCGGGCCGCGCCGCGCGAGGAGGGCGGACCCGTCCACAGGGCGGGTCCGCCCTCCTCGCGCGGTCTCCTGCCGAGGCACGCCCCACCCCGGCCGATCACGATCACGGGCACCCGACGTCATCGGGGCATCGCCACAGAGGCGGGTTCACGGGTTCGTGGTGCCGCGTGTCCTGGAAAGCCAGGCGCGGTAGCCGCGCAGGGCCTTGCGCTGCTTGCGCCGTTCGGAGAGCAGGGCGAGCACTGGGCTGGTGCCGGGCTTCGTGTCGCGGCCGCGGGCGAGGCGGCGCATCTGATGGCGCACTCTGGCCATGCCGGCGGCGGCGGCGAGGGCCTTGTCGGACCAGGTCACCGGCTCCATGACGCGGTCGGCCTCGCGGTGGTCGAGCCAGCGCTGAGGGAGGTCGGGAGTGAGGGTGAGGGCGGTTCCCATGCCGACGAGCGCCACACCGTTGTAGAGGACGCGCTCTGCGGTGACACGCAGGTTGATGCCGCCGGTGAGCATCAGTGGCAGCGGGCTGGTCCTGACGAGGTCCTTGGTGAGGTCGAGGAAGTACGCCTCACGGGCCTGGGTGCTGGCGTCTGCCCGGCGGCCGGTCATGGCGGGGCTCTCGTAGCTGCCGCCGGAGAGTTCGACCAGGTCGACGCCGAGGGGTTCGAGCATCTCGATGACCTGGCGGGCGTCGTCGGCGTCGAATCCGCCGCGCTGGAAGTCGGCGGAGTTGAGCTTGACGGCGACCGCGAAGGACGGCGAGACGGCGGCGCGGACGGCGCGGACGATGTCGAGCAGCAGCCGGGCGCGGTTCTCCAGCAAGCCGCCCCACCGATCGGTGCGCTTGTTGACCAGCGGAGAGAGGAACTGGGAGAGGAGGTAGCCGTGCGCGGCATGGATCTCCACACCGTCGAAGCCAGCCTTCTCGGCCCGGTGGGCCGTGACGGCGAACCGGGTCAGGGTGTCGTCGATCTGCTGCGGGGTCATGGCGGTCGGCCGGCCGAAGCGGCGGCTGTGCCTGCCCATGTTGAGGCCGATGTCGGAGGGACCCCAGACGACACCGGGCATGTCCGCGGCCACCTGGCGGCCGGGGTGGTTGATCTGCATCCATACGACACCACCACCGGACTTGCCCGCCGCCGCCCATTCGGCGAAGGGCTTCAAGGGCGAGCGCTCGTCGAGCACGACACCGGCGGGCGCGGTCAGCGCCTCGGCGTGGACCATCACGTTGCCGGTGATCAGCAGACCGGCACCGCCTGCGGCCCAGCGCCGGTAGAGGGTGAGGATCCGCTCGTCGGGAAGCTGGCCGTCACCGGCCATGTTCTCCTCCATGGCCGCTTTCGCGATCCGGTTCCTCAGCACCTGACCGGAGCGAAGAAGCAGTGGTGAGAACAGCTCGCTGGTCATCCCGGTTCCCTCTTCCTTTTCGATCACTTACGATGTATACGGCGTTCACATTAGAGAGGGAATGTGAGCACTGTAAACATTAAGGATGTGTGACCTATGCCTCAGACCGGCACGTACCATCACGGCGATCTGCGCGCCGCCTGCCTGCGCGCCGCGCGCGAACTGCTCGAGGAGGACGGCAGCGCGGGCCTCTCGCTGCGCGCCGTCGCCCGACGCGCCGGCGTGTCGGCCACCGCCCCTTACCGCCACTACGCCGACCGCGACGCGCTCGTCTCCGCCGTCGCCGCCGAGGGCTACCGTGAACTCGCCGGACACCTGGCCGCGGCCCACCCCGCGCCCGCGACCCCCGACGAGCTCGCCGCGGTCGCCGTCGCCTACGTACGGTTCGCCCTGGAGCACCCCGCCCTGTTCCGCGCGATGTTCGCCGAGCCCTGCGACCCGACCAGCGAGGAACGGGTCGCCGCGACCGCCGCCATCTCGGAGTACGTGCGCGGCATCGTGCACGCCACCTTCCCCGGCGTGGACGCGGACGCCCTGTCGACCACGGTGTGGGCCCTCGTCCACGGCCTGGCCTTCCTGCACCTCGACGGCAAGCTCGACACCTCCACGCCCGAGGTGGTCGCCGCCCAGGTCACCGCCGCCGTCCACGCGCTGTTCAACGCCTCCCCGGCGCTGTCCGCAACGGCGGCGGCCGCACGGACAGCGGTCTGAGCCGCCGGCACCGGCATGGTCCCCGCCGAGGGCGCGCTCAGCGGTAGGTGAGCATGTGGCGCCGGTCGCCGGCGAAATGGGCGTGCTCGTTGAAGGTCAGCAGAGTGGTCCCGGACGCGCCCGCCGCAAAAGCGGTGACGGAGGCGTTGACGGTGACTCGGTTGAGGGCGACAACTCCCTCACGGGGCAGTGAGAGCAGTGCGCCGCACAGCGCGGCGAGGACACCGCCCGAGGTGACGACGACCGCGTCGCGGCCCCGGCCGAGCGCGGCGGGCAGCTCGGCCAGTCCGGCCGCGGCGCGCCCGGAGAAGGCGGCCCACGTTTCGCCGTCGGTCACGCCGGGATCGCGCATCCATCCCAGCAGGGCGTGGTCGAGCAGATCCTGCATCGAAGCGGTCCGCCGGGAAGCGGGGGCGTAGCGGGCGATCAGGTCGAGGTGGTCGTACTCGTTCCAGCGCGCGTCCTGGTGGAGCGGCCGCTCGAATCCGGCCGCGTCCGCGAGGAGACGAGCCGTGTCACGCTGACGGTTCAGGGTGCCCGAGACGAGGTGCGGGTCCCGCAGGCCACGGCGGGCGAGTTCCCGGCCGACGGCGGTGGCCTGGGCGCGGCCGAGATCGGACAGGACGTCGTAGTCCTCCGCCTCGGAGGAGGCCTGGCCGTGACGGACGAGGCATATCAGTGGCATGGCGGTACTCCCGCCCCTTTCGTCAGTTCCCGGCGCTGCGGCGGATGACCGACCGGCAGCGGTGGTCGAGGTAGTTGACGGCCAGCCAGAGGTTGCGGAAGGCCGGGTTACGGGTCTGCTTGTGGTGGTAGCGGTAGTAGATCTGCTGGACGATCACCGCGAGCCGGAACAGGCCGAAGGTCTCGTAGAAGGGCCAGTTGTCGGCGGGCAGGCCCGTCCGGTCGCAGTACCGCTCGACGATCTCGGCCCGGGTGAGCATGCCTGGCAGATGACTTGGCTGGCGGCGCGTGGCGCGCGCGATGCGGTCGTCGTCGGCCTGCACCCAGTACGCGAGGGCGCTGCCGAGGTCCATACGGTGAGGGCGACCAACGGGAACTCCTCGCTGAAAACCTCACCGCCCAAGCCGAACGGAGACAGCCGCTCGTGCACAGCCCGAGCACTTCTCCCCAGTGGGCCGGAGGGAACTGGCAAGACCCGGACTGTGCAGTTACCTGATGCCTCCACCCGTTCCCTCGCCCAGTGAAGTCCGTCAGCGTCTGTCACGAACCGCACGACCTCACCCTCAGCCACCCCGTCTTGCAAGAAGGGGACGTTGTCCACCCTGGCGGTGTCTCTGCTCAGGCGAGTGGCCCAGAGCCCTTCAGTGTCGTGGGGGAGCCAGCCTTCACGCGGCACAAACCGGTACCACACCTTGATCCGATTGCTCTCAGTAGCGCTGGGCTCGGACGGGTTCATAGAAGTCACGATCCAGATGATCCCGCACTCACCCCGCAAACCTCGAACGGAGGCCCGGTTGCCCCAGTACGGAAAAAGGGCATCCAACACATCGAGTTTTCGGCCCGCGAACTCCGCGCCCGTACCCGCGAGGTCCTAGTCGAGCACCTGTACCTCAGTCATCTCGCGCGTTCTCAAGGCGGCCATCAGCACCGGAGCGACCGCTTGAGGTCAGCCGGCGGAACCGGACCGGCGCCTGCTCGATCGACACCCTCTCCGTGGAGGTCATCAACACATCCACTGGAGCCCTCGTCGGTGAGACCTACTACCAGACGAGCGAGGACGTCTACAGCGACCCGACGCCGGCTCCGTGGGGCCACCAGATCACGATCCGCATGTTGGGCGGCTGGGGACTGACCAGCGGTACCACCGTGAAGGGTGACGCTGCCTTCAACGGACGGTGCAGTCTGCCGACCTCCGACATCGACTTCCCGCCGTAGCCCGTTTACAAGGGCAGCGCACCCTACGGTGACGCGCTGCTCGCTAGTAGGGCGTGTGTCGGAAGTGCTCCTCCATAGCTCTCGCGGAACGCGGTCTTCATCGTGTGATCCTGGTGTCATGACTGATCACCGCAACATTGCCATCGTCCGTTGGCCAGACCAGACTCCTCCTGCCGAGGACGGCTTGGCCACCTTGCTGGCGGCCTACCATCTGCGGACTGAGGCCGAGAAGGGCAAGCCGGTTGCCGATGTGGACGGGCTGCCGAAACGCTACCGGGCAGAGATCACCGACCCTCGGACCGCATTCGCCGACGATGTCGTGCTGGTGGCTAGCCTGGGGGACGCCGTGGTGGGCTGTCTGGTGGTGACCTCTCCGGTCAATGGGCAGCTGGAAATCAAGAGGCTCTGGACCGACCCTGAGTTCCGTGGCCGGGGTGTTGCCTCCGCCTTGCTCAGCACCGCGCTCGCTCATGCTGCGGAGTCCGGCGTGGACACCATCCGGCTCTCCGTGTGGGAATGGCGGACCGGAGCCATTGCCCTGTACGAACGACTCGGCTTCACCGTCACCCAGCCATGGGATGAGCGGGATCAACTGGTTTGCATGCAGCGCGCTGCGTGAGTGGTCACAACCATTCGCTGGTGGCCGCGGCAAGGACTGTCGCTCCATAGCGGACCGCGAGTTCGTCTATCTCGTGGCGACGGCACGGCTCCTCCTGAGGCGGTGATCCCGCACTCGACGGCATGACGCTCGCTGTGGTCGACGGGGTCGAAGTGCGATGACCGGCCGCCGCGGGAGCCGAGTTCCCTGCCGTTGCGCGCCTGGGGCCTTGTCCGGGATGGTGCAATGGATTGACGGACTCGATGCTGCGCCCGACGACCTCCTCCCAGCCCGGACGCCAGCCTCGTCAAGCATGGAATATCAGCTGATCGGGAGCGGAACAGGGTCCAGGCCCAGCTTGCTCCGGCATGAGTCGACGGCCCGTGTGACCCAGGCGGTCACGGCGTCGCGATCTGCCGCGATCGCGTGAAGCTCACGTGTCTTCTCCTGGGCTTCAACCATCCACGGGGCCAGCGGATCCTCTCGAAGGACTCGTTCGAAGTGACCGCGGGCAGTGTCCGGGTTCCCGACATCATCGACCGGCCCACCGACACCACGGTCGGTTGCGGTGGCACATCACCATGTACGGAGCCGTCTGACAACGCTGAGCGTCACCGCTCCACAGAAATTGGACCAGAACCCGTTCTTGTGGAAAGAGCCAGTTCCTCTTCTCGGCGGCTGGCAGCGGCTGCCTCGAGCGAAGAATCGAACGCCGCGCAGGGGCGGGCGCGCCCTCCCGCCCCTGCGCGGCTGCTGTGTCTGCTGCGGCTACCGGGCGAAGGTGACCTCTACCGGGGCGTTCGGGCAGGCTGCGGTGGCCTGGGTGAGGGTGTCGCGTTCGGCGGGGTCGACGGCGAGCTGCCGGCGCAGCTTGATGGCGACCCAGTCGGCGAGGTACTGGCAGTAGTAGGACGCAAAGGTCGGCAGCCACAGCGCCGGGTCCTGGTCGGCTTTGCTGAGGTGAGGACCCCGAAGGTGAGGTCGGACAGGTAGGGCTGGACGTGGTTGCGACCGGGCGTACTGCTCGGTGTTCACGTCGCCGGGGGTGATGCCGACCAGTTCGCACGTGGTGTCCCTCACACCGAAGATGATCAGGCCGCCGCGGGTGTTGGCCATCGCGGCGACGTCCTTGGCCAGTTCGTTCCAGCGGCCCTCGCACGGGGGTTGAGGGAGCTGTTCCTTCCAGTCCAGGTCGTCGGACTCCGCCAGCCGGTCGCCAGCAGCCTTGGCAACTATGTCGACGCCCAACGGGCCGGGCGCAGCCCCCGAGGTGCTCATGCAGTCGTGTCCAGGGACGAGCCATGCCGGCACCCTAGGGTGTGGCACTGACAACGCCGGCCGGCCGAAGGCGATGCTCAGGGTTCGAAGAGGGCGCTCCGCTGCCGGTCGCCTGTATCCCGAACTGCCCGCACCCACGGTTGCAGTGCGGGCAGTTCTTCGTGTGGCCGGGCGGCCGGTCGCTAGGTGGGCTGTCCTTCGTAGATGCCGTCCCACTGCAACTGGACGGCAGACAGGTCCGGCAGGCCGTCTTCAGGCGGACCGCCCGTGAAGTGGATGGGCCCCGCCGCTGTCAGGAAGGCTCCGCCGGTAGGCGACCCGTTGGGGTTGGCACTCAAGGGCGGGGGCGGGAACTGAGGTAGATCGCCGCTTGCCTTCACCGGCTGCGACGTCTCCAAGGTGAACGGACCGGTCAGGTCACCCCACCGATCGAAGGTCATGGTCATCGACTGCAGCCACGTGTGCACAAGGCCGCCCGGCCCCTCCTGCAGGGTGCTCGGGGGCGAAACTTCTAGGGCGGGAAGGGTGAGCCGGACCCTCCCGAACAGCGTGTGCTCGGCCACCATGCTGAAGTCCAGGGTCTGCAGTCGGACGAAGTCCGCGCCTCCCGCAAGGACCTTGACCGAGATTCCGCCGATGAGGTCCAAATGGGGAAGGGGCGGAGGCAGCGGCACCACCAAAGTGGTGCCGAAGGCACTCATCGCCATGGTGAAGGTCTGCCCGATGGCCGGCAGCAGCGCGGCGGCTCGGCGCTGAGTCGCTTGGGCGTTCGGCCCGCTGGTCAGCAGCAGTCCCGTGCCGGCAAGGGCGGCAGCGGCCGCCTGGCGAAGCACCTGGCGTCGGCCCGGAGGTGTCGGTGAAGTAGTCACAGCGGGGCAGTATCGGCTGTCCGACAGCAGCCGAGGCGCTTCCGACAGGCATCACCCCCCCATACGAGTGACAGAATTGGTCATCCAACGTCGCAGGGCAGTCGTGTCCCGTGTCAATGAAGTCGGATCGCTTGTCAGTGAAGAGTGAAGCTGGATCAGGTAATCGCGAACTCACCGACACAGTGTGAACCTGTCCTTACCAGGGGCAGATCATCTACAGGATGCACATCCTGGTTGCCACAATCGACTTGGTCCGCCCCAGCTCGGCCAGTTCGTACCGTCCGTATGTGTGCTGTGCAGGGGCTGTTCTCGGCTGACCTGGCGGCATTCGGATCTTGTAGGAGAAGTGCATGGCAACCGGCACTGTGAAGTGGTTCAACGACGCGAAGGGTTTCGGCTTCATCCAGCAGGACGATGGTGGTCCGGACGTGTTCGTCCACTTCCGGTCGATCAAGGGGAACGGCTTCAAGAGCCTGATGGAAGGCCAGAAGGTCGAGTACATCGTCACCCAGGGGCAAAAGGGGCCGGAGGCGGGCGACGTCGTTCCCCTGTAGAACAGCACGAGGCCCGATCAGCCGCCGGTCGATCCCCGCGATGTCCATGACCGGGCGGCGGCCGGGCGTCACCTCACGCGGCTCCCACGCCCACCCGAACCGCGCCGTCACCTCCTCCATGAACAGGAGGGTGTAGAGGGTGTCGGCGGCGACGATGTTGGCGAGCATGAGTCCGCCGACAGGTTGTCCCACTTCCCATCGTGCGGCCGCCGGGCACGGACTGACAGGACCGCGTGGGCGTGAAGAAGGGGCCACGATTCTGTGGCCCTGGACTCGTAGTGCCGGAACACCGCGACGATCAGCCCCCCCCCCTTGACCCGGGCGCGCTGCTTGCCGCCGGCCTTCGAGCGGACCTGTGCGACCGACTCCTTCAGCCGCACCAGCGTCTTGTCGCGAGCGACGTCGTCGCACAGCTCCAGCACCCGGCGGTGCCGGTCGTCCATCAGAGCGCACGCGAGGTGCACCGTCGGCGGGGGCCGGAAGACCAGGTCGAAGGCCAGCCAGGGGGTGCGCTCCCCGGCCTTGTCGGTCTTCGGTGAGCGGTTGTGCTCGCAGGGCCTGTCCAGCACGGTCGCCCGCCTCGCGTGCGCCGGGCTCTTGCCCTGCGCCAGGAGCTCGCGCTCGATCCGGTCGGCATCCGGGTGCCCGCCCTCCCCAGGAGCAGTCGGCCTGCCGCTCGCTCACCACGTCCCCGACCGTCAGGCCGAGCGCGGACAGGCCCCGGCCCTTCCACACACCGGGCGGGACACCAGCTTCGTCCTGGGCGGCTCGCGACGCCATGCCCGCAGGGCGGTGGCCGTCGCCGACCATCACACCGCGGAAGAGGTAGCGCCACCCGGCCCCCGGGCGAACTGGCGACATGCTGATCAGGAAGCGGCTCCGGACCCCTGGCCCAAGATCAACCTGTTCGCTAGCATCCGTTCACTCCCGCTTCACCTGCGGCCGTCGATGCTGCACGCGCCGGCCGCAGGTGTGGCACGTCAATCCGAAGGTCACCATGATGAAGAAGCACTCCAAGCTCATAGGCGCCGCTGCCGCAGGCACGCTGGCCGTACTCGCGGTGGCCGCCCCCGCCTCCGCCTCCACCTACACCGTCACCTACCCCGGCCTCCACGCCGGCGACCTGTGCACTGATGAGCCGAATTACTGTGACGGGTCGGCGTCGTTCGTCCGTGACGGCGACCACCTGCTGGTCTGGGACAACAACGCCGACGGCAAATCGGTGATGGTCATGTACTACCGGTCCGACAACAGCGACACGCTGATCAAGGACTGGAACCATTATGGGCAGGGATCCCGGCTCGACATCAACATGAACCTTCCGGAGTCGGGTTGGGTCGAGTACCGGGTCTGCCTCGGTGAATACGGCACCAAAACATACGACATGAACGGGTGCTCGGGCTGGTTGCACGAAAGCGCCTCCTGACCCGTCCGCCCGCCGGCCGTGGCGAGCGTCGGCTGCCGATCCCTGTGACCGGCAGCCGGTCGCGGTCTGCACCGTCACAAACGTGCTGTGCGCCAGCGGGCTTAGGGCGAACCAACCTGCGGATGCGGCCGCCCGCCCAGTCTCAAGACCCCTTGGTCCTCCCGCCCGCCTGCTGTGACAATCAGCCGGTTAAAGAAGCTGCCACCACGCCGTTGGGCGTCGTCCTCGCCAGCGACGATCTCCGACCGCTTCCTAGGGGGCGGGGAGCCGCGCCCGCCAGGACGGGACGCAAGATCCTCAGTCCTGTCACTGTCCCGCTCGCCATGTCGAACTCACGGCAGACGTCGTACCGATGACCACCCGCCAGACGCCCAGGGCAACAAACGCGTCAATCGCCGCTGCGCTGAGCACGCCACCCTGAGCCAGGGCCGAAACCCCACAGGGACGCTCTTCTGCAGAGAGCCGCAGGACCGGCGACCGCGAGGCCCTCACCGCCCCCACGCGGACGACACGACAGGTGGCCTCAGTCCCCGTTCTTCTGCTCAAGGGAGCAGCATCATGACCCGGGACAACGTTCCCGCGCGCGGCCAGCCGCCCGTCCCCGCACCTCCCGCAGCAGCCCGCTGCCGGTGCAGGTGCCGTCCTGACCGTCGCGATAGCCGATCAGAGGCTGCCGCGAGCAGTGCTTTCTCTCACTTGGCTCCTCTGCTTCCGACGATGCCGCCTGCGGCGGAGTGCGCCGGTCCCGATGAGCAGGAGATACAAACCGATCGCGTACCAGGCCGCAGATGGCCATGAGCGCCACCAAAGAGACGGCAGTGCCGCCCCGAACATTACGAAGAGCACGTCGCCATACAGCAGAAGATTCGCGCGGTGATAGCGATCGTGCCCCGAAAACCTCTGCCAGCTCGTTCTCGCGCCACCGCGCATCACGGGAACCACGGGACTCGCGGTCAAAACGATCGCGATCTCCTGATGCGAACCGAGCTCACGGCTCCCTCGACGACCCAGCGGGTCTCGTCCAGGCCGGAGCCGTGGGCGGTTCCCTCGGGGGCGATCTTCGGCGTGATGCCGCGAGCGCGGAGGAGCAGTCGGTACTTGCCGCATCCGAGGCCTGGTGGGCAGGTCACGTCACCGATTGCGGGCGACTCTTCGCCGACCGCGGCCACGACTGCGACGACCGGCGCGGAAGGCTCCTTGCGGTGTCGTTGACCAGCGGAGGCCGTCACGATGTCACCCAGCTCATGTCCCTGCTGGACGCGATTCCCCTGGTCCACCGCGGATCTCTCCAACTGATCATTTCAGAATGAGGTTCGGAGTCGTCGCAAGCAGATGATCCTGTTGGTGAGTTGGAGTAGTCCGAGGTGTCTTCCAGCGGCTTCGATGCCCCGGCTGGTCTAGGCATCGTTTGCCGAGGCCTTCACGCTTTGCGCGTCGGCACCGGCAACTGTGGGCTCTGCGCTGCGGCCGTGGGGCCTGGCGGGTCTTGTCGCGTAACAGCTCGTGGACCTGCTAAGGGGTGCCTGCCGTCTGTTTCCCACTTCGCGCAGTAGTCGTAGACGGTCTCGTAGGGCGGGAAGTCGTGTGGCAGGTACTCCCACGGCTTGCCTGTGCGGTTGACGTAGAGGATCCCGTTGACGATCTCGTCATGCGACGACCGCCAACGGCGGCAGTCACACAAACAGCCCAGAGCATCAACTACTCAGATCCTATGCCCTCTTAGGGCGTGACCCAGGCGCGCGCTCCGGCGTCGTTCGTGCCGTACCAGTAGTACGGCATCCCCTTGATACCGGTGGTGCGGAACGGGCGGCCGTGGTCGTCGATACGAACCGTGCCGGTGCGTCCCTGAGAGGACCAGTCGAGTTCGAGGTACCAACGGGTGTCGTGGCTCTGCGTCGTCGCGTCGACAAGCAGCACCTCGGGGTCCTCGGCTGAGACGCGGTACGGGAAGTGCACGGCCGGAACGGTGCGTTCGCCGTCGGCACCGTCCTTCGGGTGTGCGACGGGGCGGTCCCGGTCGAGGTTCACCGCGAAGCGGCGGGGAGTGAGATCGCTGCCGCAGCCTTGGCCCATGGCGTACGCGCTTCCGGCACGCGGGGTGCCGCGGCTGACGACGCGGACGCGGAGCGCTTCCAGGACTACGGCCGTGGAAGACCGCCCCTGCACCGCGATCCGCACCTTCGTCTGCCGCCCGTGTACCGCGCCCTGCGCCGCCGCCCACGCCCCGGCGTCCTGCTCCGACGGCGGCGCAGGCACTCGCGCAGGGGGCTTGTCGATGACGTAGTCGTGGTCGCATCCGTTGTCCCAGACCAAGGAGTCGACGCTCCAGGCGAGGGGCGGGCCGGCGGCTGGTTGCGCGGCCGATGTGGGAGCACTGCCGACGGCCGGCGCGGTCGCGGAGCGGTCCGGCGACTCGGCGGCGGTTCGGCCGCGCGCCGCGGAGCGGGCGGCGTCCGCGCCGGCGGAACGGTGGTCAGGCAGGGCGGACATTCCACCGAAGGCGGCGAGCAGCACGCAGGCGACCGCGGTGGACGCCAGGATGCTTCGGCGGCGGTACCAGGGGCGTCGAACGGAGCGGGGAGAGCAACGGGGAGGGACTTCGCCCGGGTCGGGACCGTCGCCGGACACCACCTCGGAACCGCCGCTCTCCTCGACGCGCGCCCGGCCCGTGCCTGGTGCCGGGGCCGGGGCCGGGGCCAGGGCCGGGGTCGGGGCTGGGACCGAGGTCGGGATCGGGGCCGAGGTCGGGGTCGGGGTCGGTGTCGTGGTCGGTCCCTGCGCTGTATCGGCCGTACCCACCCGCTGCCGGGCCGCCACTGCCGACAGCCACAGCCGGTGCAGTTCGAGCCGCTCCTGCGGTGTCGCCCCGCAGAACGCCGCGAGCCGCTCGACGGGGGCGAAGTCCTGCGGCACCGCCTCGCCCGCGCAGTAGCGGTGCAGTGTGGAGGTGTTCATGTTGAGGCGGCGCGCCAGGGAGCCGTAGCTACGGTCGGTGCGGTCCTTCAGCCGGCGCAGTCGCACCGCCAGTTCCTCGACCTCGTCCCGCATCGACACCAGTCCCCTGTCGTCCGCCTGCGATCGGGTATCCCAGGATCTGTACCGGACGGTATTCCTCACGCCAGGTGCGCTGGAATGGTTCCATCGCAGGCGGCAGGCACATCGACAGTCCGGGCAGTTCCCCGGCGGAGCCCACCGCCCACGCCTGTCCGCTCCCCGAACGGCACCCCCGCGAACGGCACCCCGCGCGCGGGTCCGGCCGCTCCGCCCGGCCGGAAGGCGAGGAGAGCGGCCGGACGGTGTAGGCGCGGGCGAGGTGCTCCGCGAACTCCTCGCCCACGGCAACCCCGGAGCGGTTCCCTCGTCAGCCGATGTTCGTCGTGTCGATGTCGGCGATGCGGTTGTACCGCTCCACCAGCACGGCAAGTTCGGTCTTCTGCGCTGTCTTCCCGCTGCCGAAGATCAGGGTGACGGTGACCCTGCGGCTGTGCCCCTCGATGCCGTTGTCGGACACCGTCCACCGCGCCGGGACGTTCTGGGCACGCAGGACGCCGTCCGTCCCGTTCTCCTCCTCCCAGTCCGCAAGCAGCTCGGCGAAGTCGGGCGTCAGGTAGTGCGCGCGGAGCGCCGCGGCCAGCGTGGCGTCCGGGTCGGCGTAGTCGCCCTTGGCGTCGATGTACGCGCCGTAGAAGTCGGCGACCCGGGTCACCGCCTGGCCGGGCGTGCCGGTGACCGGCTGCGACGCGGCGCTGGACGCCTTCGCGGCAGACGTGACGGACGCCTGTGCCGACACCTGCGCCGGCACACCCAGTCCGACGGCCAGGACCAGGCCGACGGCCGCCGCGCGGAGGCCCGGACGACGGTGTGCGGTGGACTTGCTGCTCATGAGCGTGTTCCTTCTCTGATCGGTATGTGGTTGCTCTCGGCGGGTCCTGGCGTCGGAGCCGAAGGGGCCTGCCGTGTCGCCGCCGCGACCGCGTGCGCCGGGACTCGCCGAACGCCGCGGTTTCGGATGGCCGCGTACGCGGGTGTCCCGGTACTCGGGTCAGGACGGGGGTCGTCGCCATGTTGCAGCCGGGCGACTGTTCGACCCCGGCCGGTGCGACGACCAGAGCTTCGAGGACAGCGGGGAAGCCACGCAACGGCTGCCGCCACCTGTGCGACGGCGGAACGGTTCCACCCATGGTGAGCTGCGGAAACGATGGTGTCTGGGATGCACTGGGATGCCGCCGCGCCACTTTTCGCGCGGGCCTTCCACGAGACCGCCGCGGCGGCCTCCTGACCCCGTGGCCCTCGTCGCGGCTTACCGGCCAGGCTCGCCGACCGGGCTCGCCGACCGGGCTCGCCGACCGGGCTCGCCGAACCGGCTTGCCAACCGAACCGGCGTCGCCGACGAGGCGCATCGCTGGGTGTGATGCCGTGTGGTCGGGCGCCACCGGATCTCGGCGCCACCGAATCGCTCACGCGTCGGTTGGAGTGCCCCTCCCCCGGTGTCCGGGCCCGCACCACCGCCTGTCTCAGCGGTCCCGCTCGATGCGTTGCTCCTGACGAGGCGCTGCGTCGGGGATCGTGGCGCCCAGGTCATGGCTGGGGCGTACGACGCGGCGCGGTCTCGGGAGGCAGAGCCAGGAACTGGAAGCGGAGCGAGCGGATGTGGGGCTCGACGTACGGGGACGACCGCCTCGTCGCCGGCCGCCCGCCCACACTCCGACGGCGGCGCTCACGAAGACACCGGCGCAATGCGGTGCACCGCAGGGGCGACCGTTCGGGTCGTCGTCGAAGCGCGTGCCGTGCTGAATCGTGTGACCGGGCGGGAGGACGACCGGCAAGCGCACGAGCGGTGGGGCGCCCGCTGCCCTCGTGGCTCGTCGAGCGGTGCGCGCCCGATGGCGAGGAGCCGGAGCTCGGTGGCCGCTTCGACGCCGAGGCCGCCGTTCGGCAGTGTTTCACCGTTATGGATGATCGGAGTCGACTGCGGCACGGGATCGCACGATCTTCACCCACGGTCCGTGAACGTGACTTCTGGATCCACCGGAGGAAGAGACGCCCACGGTCCGTGAACGTCACTTCCTGATCCCACCGGAGGAAGACCCCTGAGTCGCACGAGACAACCTGCGCCGACGGGGACGCGGTTGACGTAAGAAGACGTAAAAGCCCCTGCTATCCGGGGCGGTCGCCGATACCGAGCCCTGATTGGGCATGCCGATCGTCGGCATCGCGACCTTGCCGTCAGCAGACTCTCGGACGAGCCGTCAGAGACGCTCAGCCCCATCGTCCAAGGCACGATCACGGTGCCTGCCCGGAGCCGTCTTCGGGAAGATGTACGGCAACGTCTGGGACTGATCCCGCGGTCGAGCCCACCGCGGCCTGCTCGCTCGTCTCCTACACATGGCCGCGAAGCGCTTTGTGGGCACCGTAGGCCTCGAGGAAGCCTTGTATCGCCTCCAAGTCGTTGGAGAAGGTCGCGGACCGCCACTTCGCCTTGCTGCCGTCGCGGTAGCGCAGGTCCACCCAGGTGGAGACGGCGGCCGACGAACTGGAACTCGCCACGCGCAGCTTCATGCCGGCCAGATCATGGAAGACGACGGTGGTCAGCGGTTTGCGTTCACTGACGTACTCGACGGCGACGTCAGGTGTGAGCACCAGCAGCGGGTCCGGATCGTCCGACGCTCCGTGGAAGAAGCCGGTCAGCTTGCCCCGCCTCGTGGTGAACACCCGCCAGTCCGGCGGCACCGGCCCCCGGCGGGCCTGCCACAGAATCGTTCGCGGGTCGGTCATGGCACCTCCGCAGGACAGAGGAGTCCGTCCACTTACGATTCTCCGGCCGGCACCGGGCCCACGCCACCACGGCCGGCCGCTTGCGAAGGCTTGCTCGCAGGTCCAGTCCCGGCCGCCGGTGCCGCTGGTGAGGGCAGCGCCTCGGCAAGGCCAGGTCCTCGTCGTGGTCGGGCCCGGCGAACTCGGTACGGAAGCCTGGCAACAGCGCGAACGCGCCGGGCCGACCGCGCTCGGAGCGGCACCGGGGCGACGGCCATGGTTGTCGCCCCGGTGCCGCTCACCACGACGGGGTGGATACCTCCGGCCGACGGCCGGCGGGCCATCTCACCGGCGGTCAGTCAGTCCCGCTGACGCGGCAGCAACACCGGTGGGCACCGCCCATCGGCCGCGCGTCAGTCCGAGGCGGTCGGCGGGCGCCGCGGTGAGTTTCCTCGGTGATTTCCGGCGAGGGCGGGTTCCGCTCGCGTGGCGCCGTGGTGTCTGCGGCACGGCGGCGCGCCAGGCCGGGAAGAGACGCGATCGCGATGATGCGCACGGTGGTGCGCACCGAGTGGTGGACGTGCCGGCCGCGTCGTGCGTGTCGCGGCCGCCGAACGCGTCGGGGTGTCGTTGTCGTCGGGCTCGGCGGCTGGTGAGGGCGGCGTCCGCCAGGAGTTTCCCGGCCGGCGGCTCCTTCAGGCCGTGGAGCGGGTGACCAGGCGGGTCGGCAGGATCAGCGGGCTCGGGTCCTGCCCGTCGATGAGCGCGGCGAGCATCCGCGCCATCTCGCGTCCGAGCGCCTGTATGGGCTGGTGAACGGTGGTGAGCGGCGGATCGGCGATCTGGGCGACGACCAGGTCGTCGAAGCCGATCACGGCGACGTCGGCCGGGACGCCCCGACCGGCCCGGCGCAGGGCGCGGAGTGCTCCGGCTCCCATGTTGTCGTTGGCGGCGAACACTCCGTCGAGGTCGGGGTGGTCGTCCAGCAGTGCGGCCATGGCGGTGGCTCCGCTGGGCTCGGTGAAGTCCCCCTCGTGCGGCGGGTACGGTTCGAGGCCCGCCGCGAGCATGGCGTCACGGTAACCGCGGTGACGGGCACGCCCGACCTCGGTGTCCAGGCGTCCGCAGATCGTGGCTATGCGTGTCCGGCCCTTCGCGATCAGGTACTCGGTCGCCTCGCGGGCACCGCCGACGTTGTCGACGTCCACGTACCACCGCGGGTCCAGACCGACGGGCCGCCCGCCGAAGACGACCGGCATCTCCGCTTCCTGGGCCATGCGGGCCAGTGGGTCGTCCTCGCGCAGGGCCATGAGCATGACGCCGTCGGCCCCCTTGGACCGCAGGAGCTGTTGCACGCGCTCGCGGCCCCGGTCGGAGGCGGCCAGGCACAGCATCAGATGCAGGTCGGCCTCCTCCAGAGCGCTGGTCGCCCCCACGATCACCTGGGCGAAGAAGGGGTCCGCGAAGATCGACGGATCCTCCCCCGAGACGATCAGGGCCGCCGCCCCGGTCTGCCGTGTGGCCAGCGCGCGGGCGGTCGGATTGGGGACGTATCCGAGCTGGAGAACGGCCCGTTCGACCGCCTCTCGCTTGGCCCGGCTGACGTGCGGGGCGTTGTTGAGCACACGGGACGCCACGGAACGGGAGACACCGGCGCGCTCGGCCACCTCGTCGAGCGTGAGCTGCCGGCGCGCCACATTCTTCGCCATGGACCCTGGGCCTTTCCTCGCGTCGAGCGGGAGCGCCATCGCACCACCCGGACCGCACTCCCCCTGCCTCCTGAGCAGTGGGCACGAACCGTGGTATCCGGACTGGGAGCGCTTCCAGTTTCAGGACTGTAAAGCCTCATGGCCTCGATGTGAAGTGGCATGAAGTGATGTGAACTGCCGATTGTGCAGCACCACTTGACAGCCTGCACTGCTGGCCACACGATACCGGCCAACCCCAAAGTGTCCGCAGCCGACTGGGAGCGCTTCCAATGGGAGCGCTCCCATACCCATCCCTTCGCTTGAGGTGTTCGTCCCCCGCCGGGAGGCCCCGGTTGCCGGGGACGCGTACGACCGCACTTCCTCCGCGCGCCGCACGCTCTGGACGAGAGCGTGCGGCGTACCCCCGCCAGGAAACCGAGGTACAACGATGCGCCGCCAGATCCGCGCCCTCACGGCAGCCCTGTGCTCGCTGCCGCTGGCGCTCGCCATCGCCCCGCCCGCGCACGCCGCCGACCCCACGACAATGACCAGCGGGTTCTACGTCGACCCGAACTCCAGCGCGAGGCAATGGGTCGCGGCGAACCCCGCCGACGGCCGCGCCCCCGCGATCAGCGCGTCCATAGCCAACACGCCGATGGCTCGGTGGTTCGGCTCCTGGAGCGGCACGATCGGCACCGCAACCGGCGCGTATGCGGGAGCGGCCGATTACTGGGACAAGCTGCCCGTGCTCGTCGCGTACAACATCTACCACCGCGACTACTGCGGCGGGCACTCCGCCGGTGGCGCCGCCTCGCCCTCCGCCTACGCGACCTGGATCGCCGGGTTCGCCGGCGGGATCGGCCAGCGGCCGGCCGTCGTCATCCTCGAACCCGACTCGTTGGGTGACTACGACTGCATGAACCAGACGCAGATCCGTGAGCGCGAGGGCATGATCACCGGCGCCCTCGCGGAATTCAGCCGCCAGGCGCCGAACACATGGGTCTATCTCGACGCCGGCAACCCCGGCTGGGGCAGTCCGGCAACCACCGCCCAGCGTCTGCACGGCGCCGGCCTGAGGCAGGCCCGCGGCTTCTCGCTGAACGTCTCCAACTACTACACGACCGCCGAGAACACCGCCTTCGGCAACGCCGTCAACGCCGAGCTCAGCGCCCGCTACGGCTACACCAGGCCGTTCGTCGTCGACACCAGCCGCAACGGCAACGGCTCCAACGGCCAGTGGTGCAACCCGGCGGGCCGCCGCACCGGCACCCCCACCCAGAAGGGGGGAGGCGCCGAGATGCTCCTGTGGATCAAGACTCCTGGAGAGTCCGACGGCAACTGCGGCGTCGGCTCCGGCTCCTCGGCCGGACAGTTCCTCCCCGAAGTGGCCTACAAGATGATCTACGGCTACTGACCCCGGACTCAGAGTACGGGGCCCGGCCGGCCCACGCCCCGCGACCGGGCCCCACGCGCTGCCCGCCACCCGGGCCTCGCATCCGTTCACCACACCCCGTCGGCCCGCCCTTCGGCGGACCCTCCTCGACCCCTCCCTCGGCTAGGAGCAGCAATGGAATCACTCCTCCTCATGCGCCGCACCGGCGCCGCCATCGCCGCATTCGGCGTCTGCGCCGCCCTCACCTCGACCCAGGCACAGGCCACCCCCGGGCCTGAGCCGACGACGGCAACGGCAACGGCGACGGCGACGGCGACGGCGACGGCGACGGCGACGGACGTGATCACACCAAGCATGATCACTCCGACCACCGACTTCTACGTGGACCCGCACAGCAAGGCCGCCGCTCAGGCCGTCACCGACCTGCGCAACGGCGACCTCGCGAACGCCGCCGACATGGCCAAGCTCGCCAGCTGGCCCCAGGCGCAGTGGTTCACCGAAGGGACACCCACCCAGGTGCGTGCCGAGGTGAACAAGCTCGCGCGCAGGGCCCGGGCCGTAGGCACCACCCCCGTCATGGTGGCCTACAACGTGCCCGGCCGGGACTGCACGCAGTACTCCAGCGGCGGTGCGGCCTCGTCGGCCGCCTACCGGCAGTGGATCGACGCCTTCGCCGCCGGTATCGGCAACAGCGAGGCCGTCGTCATCGTCGAACCCGACGGCCTGGCCCTCCTGCCCAGCGACTGCGGGCCCACGACCGACCCCACCGGCGAACTGACCGCCGCCCGGATCGCCGATCTCGAATATGCGGTCAAGGCCCTCAAGGCCAAGCCCCGCACCGCTGTCTACCTCGACGCCGGCAACGTCCAGTGGCGCCTCGTCGGCGACATGGCACAGCGTCTGCTCGACGCCGGCGTCCAGCAGAGCGACGGCTTCGCCCTCAACGTGTCCAACACCCACCCCACCGACCACAACGCCCGCTACGGCGCCTGGATATCCAAGTGCATGTGGTTCGCCACCAAGGGCCCCGACTGGGCGCGCGGGCACGCCGACTCGTGCGCCAACCAGTACTACTCCTCCGCCGCCCCCAACGACGGCACCCCCGGCGGCTCCGTCTCCTCCACCGACCCCTCCACCTGGCGCTGGACCGACGCCTGGTTCGACCAGAACGCCGGCAACGCCCCGGCCGACGAACTCGAGCACGTCGTCATCGACACCAGCCGCAACGGCCTGGGCGCCTGGACCCCTCCGCCCGGCAAGTACAGCGGCGACGCGGAGCCCTGGTGCAACGCTCCCGGCCGCGGCATCGGCCCCCGGCCCACCTCCGACACCGGGACCCCGCTCGTCGACGCCTATCTCTGGATCAAGGTCCCCGGTGAGTCCGACGGCAGCTGCACCCGCAGCACCGGCGGCACCATCGACCCCGAGTACGGCATCGTCGACCCGCCCGCCGGCACCTGGTGGCCCGACTACGTCCACGGCCTCGCCCGCAACGCGGCCCCTCGCCTGACGTTCAACCACTGAGGCCGGCTTGAACCCGCAGCACCCGCAGCACCCGCACCCTGCGCGTCGCGTCGTACGGCACCACCGCATCTCGACCATCGGCGTGAACCTCGGCGGGCTCCATGCGGGCGGGGGCGGCTCCTCCTCACCTGCCGGGACAGCACCGTCACACGACTGCGCCCCCTGAGCAGGTGCAGGGGAGCAGTGAGGCGCTTCGGTGCCGGCCCCTCCCAGGCGCCGCGATCCGGTGCTGATGGGGGCTCTCCGGCTGGGGACGCACCTGCTGTCACGGCCGACCGGGACGCCAAGGCGCCGCTGATGGACCTGCCCAGGGGACCGAGCGGAACGCCCGCACCCGGCAATGATCAGTTCGCCGGCGACGGTCCGCAGGCTGCGGGAGTCCGACGAGGCTGTGGTGCGGCGTGCGGTACGTCCATCGGTATTCCCCTGATGACCACATCACCGGAGGCCGCCGGCGGCCGAGCTGGCGGCTGTCGCTGCCGACGTGCAGGAATTCTTCCGCCAGAGGCGGCCCTCCCCGGGGCCCCGGAGCAAGCACTCATGCGCGCTCAGGCTCTCGGAACCGCAGGGCTCCCAGCTTCGCCGGTCCGGACCGGCGGCCGGGGAAGAGCCATACACCGGCTTCTTGAAGAAGGGCGTCGTTCGGCCGGGTGCAGCGGCAGTACTCGGGCACCGCGGGACGCACGGAGAACTGCCAGATCGGCGTGTTCCTCGCCTACGCCTCCGACCGCGGACGCACGCTGGTAGACCGCCGTCTGTATCTGCCCACGTCCTGGACGGACGACCGGGAACGGTGCCGGCGGGCGGGCATCGACGACACCGTCCCCTTTGAGACGAAGGTGGCCATGGCCAAGACGATGGTCCGCCGGGCGATCGCCGACCGGATTCCGTTCAGGTGGGTGATGGCGGACGCCGCTTACGGCTTCAGCAGGGGTTGGCGCTTCGAGCAGGAGCAGGCGGATGTCTTCCACGTCATGGCCACCACCGGCACGACACAGTCGTCAGCCGCAGGGCACTTGACCACCCCTCCACGACCTGTTTCCCGGCCTGCCGCGGCCGAAGCGGAAAACGTCACTACATCGCTTACTGCCCCGCCGGCACCACGCTGGACGAGCTGATCCGCATCGCGGGCAGCCGATGAGCTGTTGAGGAGTGTTTCCAGACCGCGAAGCAGGAGTTCGGCCTGGACGACTACCAGGTCCGTCGCTATCCCGGCTGGCACCGCCACATGACCCTGGCCATGGCTACCGCAGCGTCAGGGCGGTGCCGAGCGGCACGGCACCCGCACGGCCGCCCGCCGTGCCCTGGGACCGTCCGCAACTGACGTTCTTCCTCACCGCGGACGCGGAGGTTCGGTCCACCCTCCCCTGACCCGCGTGCGCCTCCGCCCGCGCCGAGTGGCCCGAGCAGGTTCGTACCTCCCTTCGCCGCCCCGTGAGAGTGCCGACTGTCACGTGCGCTTTCCGGTGGTCCGCCGACCGCACACCGGGCTGGGTCAGCCGAACGCCTCATCGACCGACCGCGGATCCGCCCGACCGGGCCGAACGGCACCAGCCCGCTGCCGCCCCCGCCGTCTCACCCGTCAGCGCCGCGAGTTCATTGCCGCCCTGCAAGCACCGGCACGTGGCGTGACCACGGCCGCTCGGGTCAGCACGCGCCGCAATGCTCACTGGCGCAGGCCGGGCAGCGATCGGCACGCCCTCGTCGGTGCCTCACGGGCCCGGTCGCCGACTGCGGCGGCCAACCGGCTCTCCGGCGAGCCGTCCACCTCCGACTGCCCGACCGTGCCTCTGCCGGCCCGAATTGCGTCCAGCAGAGCGCCGCCGTGACCACCTCCTCCCGACAACCTGCGATCCCACAACGGGCGGAGCCGGAGGGGTAGTTGACAAGCCTTCCCCTCCGATCACCCCGGCACGATGATGTTCGTATGAGTGATGTGCAGAATGTGAAGCGCGCACGGCGACTCTCCACGGCATGGCGCTGGCCCGTATGGGGGTTGGTGATCTCCACCGTGGGCGCCCTGTTCGTACCGATCGGCGGGCTGTTGTGGCTGCACCTCCTCCTGGCGCTGGGCGCGGTGGTCACACTCCTGCGCATGGCGCACCGCGAAACACCCTTCCCGGTAGCCCTGGCGCAGTGGAGGCTCGGCGGCGACCACCCGGATGTGCTGCGCGCCCGGGTCATGTCAGCCGCGATGGCACTCCAGCAGGGGCAGCCGGGCCTGGCCGTCCACCGGCTCAAGAGCGCGCTGCCCGACCTGACACGGGTCCTGGGCGCGCAGCACCCCGACACCCTCGCGGCACGGAGCTTGAATCTGCAGATACGCGGTGAGCACGGCGACCTGATGGACCGTCATGCGGAGGTGACAAACCTGATCGAGGACGTGACCCAGGTCCTTGGCGCGGGCCACCCCGACACTCTCGCCGCCCAGTACACCCGCGCGGAATGGCTCTCCCAGGACGGCCGCACCGACGAAGCCGAAACGGCGTTCACCGAGCTCGTCGCCAAAGCCACTGAGCATGTCGGCCGCGACCGCGACATCACCCTCATCGCCCGCAGCTCCCTCGCGATATTGCGCCACGAACGCCCGGGCGGCACCCCCGCTGACAAGGCCGCCGCGATGGACGAACTGATTTCCGTCGCGGCGGACATGGAGCGCGCCCTGGGCGCTGACCATCCGACAACCGCAAACACCCAGCGTCTGCTCGGCCAGTGGAGGGGCCGGGCCGACCCGCCGCTGCCCCCCACTGGCTGAGCCGCTGCCGAACGGCCCTGTCACCGATGCACCGGGAAGACTCCAGCGACCAGCACAGGCCCGGACTCCGACCGGACTCCGACCGGCCGCCGCACGTATCCCTGCGCGGCGGGACTGATCCGGCGCCAGCTCAGGAATCCGCCCGGCCCGTTCTACCGCAGGGCGGCGCCCGCCGGGGGCCGAGAACCAGTCGGACGGAGGTCTGCTGAGCGCGCGTCTGCGGCTCGGGCGGGACCCGTTGTGGGCGGATCGACGGCTGGGACGTCCTGGGGCCACCGCGGCAGCCGTCCGCACCGCGCCGGTCAGCGCCCCCGTTCCCTGAAGACACGGCCGGTCTGTACGCCTTCGATCGCGGCACGGGTGCAGCGGACGATCGGCTCGGCTTGGTCCTCATCCTCCGTCTGACATGAGGCGGGTACGGATGGTTACAGACGGCACCCACTTGGAGGTCTCGCCGGGCACGCCCGAACACCGACGTGGCCATGGAGCCATGCACGACGGGATTCTCGGTCCAGAAGCCGAGGGGGTGCTGGAGAATGGGCCGGCCGAGGCGGTCAGGCAGACGGGCGGCCGACACGGGTGGGCGGGGTCGTCGTCTTGATCCGGCGGTAGGTCGCGAAGCCGTTCACGGCCAGTCCGGTCCAGATGACGGCACTGACCAGAGGCCACCACAGGTCCCATCCTCCCTCGCCCTCGATGAGACTGCCGACCCAGCTGACCGCCCAGCCAACCGCGAGAACAAGTGCCGCCCATCGGGCCCACTGCCAGATCCGCATCGTTCCCTGGGCGCGGGTTTCCTGTGAACTGTGCTCGCCCTGCCGGAATCGTGTGCCATCCATGACTATCCGCCTACCCCCTCCCCACCCCCTGCCTTCCGGCTTCTGGCAGAAGGCTGAAAACGGACGTCTTCACCGGCTTCGCAGGCGCTCCGGGGGAGGGCCGGGAGGGGGCATGACTTACGGCTGGATGTCGAGGAGCAGAGAACGTGATGAGACGGGGTTCCGGCCGACGGGTGGTGCGGCCTGCTGGCGGCGGGTCAGGCGTGCACGTGACGCGCAGCGGTGGCGTTCCGTGGTGCGGCATGGTGCGCGGGGCCGCGGGTGCCGTCGGCTTGGAGGCGTTGCAACCACAGGGAGGCTGTGAGCAGGAGGCCGCTGAAGACGGTCAGGAGGAGGGCGGAGACCCACATCTGCCGGCTGCCGGGCGACTGCCAGCCTGTCCATGCTGTCAGGACCGCCCACAGCAGGACGCCTCCCAGGTAGAAGGCGCGGACCCGGCGCAGCTGACGCACGGCCCGCAGGGGCGTGACGCGATCAGTCTTGGGTGTCATGGCGCCCCGTGTACCCCGGGGCATACGGTTTAGCAGCGCGTGTTCTCTTCCTGACGTTCCCTCACTTCTGCTCCTGCTGCCGCGTGCGTCCTTCGAAGTCCCGTCGCGCTGGCTTCGGCACGCCTTGACGAACGGCTCCCCGGCGGCTTGACCGCGGGGCGTGACTTCAGCGCGGCTCAGGTTGCTGTGGGTGCGGCGCGGGTGGATGCGTGAAACTTGCCCGGTCCGTTGCCGTCGGCGGCGAACCGGGGATGACGGGACCCACCGCCGTCGTGTCTCAGACCCGGTGCCGAACGGCACGTTGCCGCTCGTCCACGGATACGGTCCCGAGGATGTTGTCGGTGGCTTCACTCACCGGTACGAGATCTCACGGCTCGTCGAAAGTCTCGACGACGACTGGTAAGACCTGGCTGACGACTGGTACGACCTCGCTGTCTCATCGGGCCTTCTCGACCAGCGGCGCGAGTTCCTCGTCCACCTTCCCCAGGCACCCGCACGCATGAGGCCACCTTGCGGGACATGCACTCGGGCCGCCGGACCGCACCGACGACCTGGGCCCGAGTCGGGCCTGTGGAGCGCTGGGACATCATGGGCCGCCGTGCGGCATCGGCGTTCCTCGGTATCCGCGCGGACTGAAGGTGGCCGTCCGGATCGGAACGGGTTGCCGTGATCGACCGGCACGAGGTGCGAGGCTGATCCCCATGTGCTGCCGGCGCCCCCGGTGGTCGCCGCCGTCGCCACGAGAACCCCGATTCCTGCTCCCCGCGCCCGGCGGTGCCGGCGCGGCGAGGAGCGAGCGGGAACGGCCGAGCGTACGTGGTGTTCAGCCTGAGCCACGAAGGCGAAAGTGACCTGACCGGCTGGCCATGCGAGCGGCGGCGCGCGGCCGTTGAGCCGCTGATCTCGCACCACCTGTCTGGGGGCGCCGCTCACGCTGTGCCCGTCGACCACCGGCCCGGCCGTGGCCGGGATGGACAGCGGCTCCGTGGTCCCGGATCACACGCGGTCGGCCGCGATCAGCACGTACTGGAAGGAGCCGTCCCGGTACGACTCGATGAACGCCTCCTCGATCCCCGTGACCAGCGATGACGTGGCCCGGAGCTCCCAATAGGGCAGTGTGTCGGGGGTGAGGTCGACGATGGCCTGCGGGACGAGCCGGTTGTCGGCCATGGCCCGCAGGTACTCGCGGCGCGAGTGGATGTTGCACTCGAAGTGGGCGTTGATCTGGGACACCCACTTGGACGGCTGGCCGTAGCGGGGGTTCCAGCAGCCGGTGATCGTCACGTAGCGGCCCCCCACCCTCAGGAAGCGGGAGTGCTCGGCGAACAGGTCGTGCAGGTCGACGTACATGGTCGACTCGTTGTTCCACGAGGCGGCGACGCTGCCCTTGTCGAACGGTGTGTCGAGCATGTTGCACACGCGAGAGCGGACGCGGTCTGCGATGCCCAGTTCCCGCGCGCGCCGGTTGCCGAAGTCGGCCTGGGCGGTGGACAGGGTGACGCCCTCGACCTTGCAGCCGAAGCGGTGGTGGGCCATCACCATGGTTCCGCCGCGCCCGCAGCCGGCGTCGACGAGGGTGTCACCGGACTGAAGGGGACCCAGGTGGTCCAGAAGCAGCTCTGCCTGCGCGGACTCCAACCGGTGCAGCTCCGCGACGAGCTTCTTCTCGTACGCGCTGTGAGCCGGGTCGCCGAGTGCGTCGTGGTCCACGGCACCGATGCCGTAGTGGTGGTGGTAGAGCCCGTCGACGTCACCGAGGCGGAGATTGACCGGTCGCGCCTCGTTGTTCCAGTAGCGGGCGATGTCCCTTTGGTAGGGCGTCGCCGGGGCCGGGATCTTCGGAGCGGCAGTGCTGGTGGTTTCAGTGGTCACAGGTCGTCCGTTCCTTACCAGAAGTCGGGCAGGCTGTAGCGGTAGGTATTGGTGCGGTGCCAGTCGTGGTTGCCGTCGACCCAGGCGGCCACGCCTCTGAGGAAGCGCAGCACGGTGGGCACGGGACATGCCCTGGCAAGGTCGTCCGCGGCGGCCTCGAAGGCATGCATCAGTTCGTTGTGGACCTCGACGGCCTTCAGATAGGCATCGCGGTCGGAGAGCTGCTCACGTTCCGCGATGACCACCGGCAGGTTCAGATGTCGGCCAGGGCTGTTGAGTTCCTTGGTGTACGAGTAGAGGTCGTTGACGATGGTGGTGGCGTTGCCGGCGAGCGCGATGACGCGCTGCAGGTCGGGGCGGGCGTGCAGATCGGCGGGCAGTTCGTAGCCACCGACGGCGTCGGTGATCGTGGGGCAGGGCCGGAAGTTGTTGAACTGGCGCATCGCCAGGTACTCCCACACCTCCGGGACGTGATCCGTTTCCGCCCACGCCGCCTCGGCGAGGTATCCCATGTGCAGCCGGGCCATGTCGTGCCGGTAACGATCGGCCTGGGAGGGCGTGGCGGTACCGACGAAGTAGTCCATCGCGCTGCGGTAGGCCCGACGCGGGGCATCCGAGGTGAGGGACTCCTGCCAGGCCGGCGTGTACTCGGCCGTGGTGTGGAGGTGGTCGATCGCGGTGTGAGCCAGGAGGATGCGCCCGCCGAGACCGACGGGTGATCCCCCGTGGTCCTCGCAGTAGCAGTCGTCCAGGGCGTTCTCGGCGACCATCAGCCGGGTGGCGAGCATCAGGTGGTCGACCGTGGGTGCGTCGGGGTGGCAGCCGACCATGTAGCGGCCCACGGAGAAGCCGTCGAACTGCCCTTCCCATTCCTCGGGGTAGAGCTGAACTTCGTCCTCGGCCCAGCGCTTGATCCGTCGGCTCACCTCCTCGACTCGTACGGGGTCGGGCTCCGGGATGGGGTGGTGGTAGAGGCCGGGGACGGCTTGTCCCTCGGCGGGTGGCACGGCCCCCGGGAGTGCCGGATCCGGCAGCGGGGGTTCGCCTCTTGGGATCGGGGACAGGGCGCTCGTGCCGAGTCCGGTCGGCCCGCGCAGGATCCGCTGCAGCGCTGAGGGCGTGGCCTCGGACGTGCCGCCGGGGACGGCCGCCGGGGACGATGACGGCGTGGGGACCGCGACGGGCGGATGCAATGCCGCCAGGAAGTCGGAGGCGGACGGCCGGGCCGGGTGTGCGGCTGTGAGGGCTTCGGCGTCCGACACGGCTGTCGGCGGTGTCGGCCGCTGTGGGCGAGGGATCGGTCCGAGGGGCCCGGAGTCGGGCATCGGCGGCTCCTTGGTGCGGTGAGGCGGGCGCTGGAATGCGGTCGGCCGAGGGCGCGCGGGGTCGCGCGATGCCGGATTCAGTGCGGCTGGGCGGCGATCTGCACGTTCTCCATGACGCCGAGGGCGTCGGGCAGGAGGACCGCGGCGGAGTAGTAGGTGGTGACGAGGTAGGAGATGATCGCCTGCTCGTTGATGCCCGCGAACCGCACGGACAAGCCCGGTTCGTACTCGTCGGTCAGGCCGGTTTGCCGCAGACCGATGACGCCCTGGTTCTCCTCACCCGTACGCATGGCGATGATGGAGCTGGTCTGTTCCTTGCTGATCGGGATCTTGTTGCACGGCAGGATGGGGACCCCGCGCCAGGCCGGGACCTGTTGCCCGCCGAGGTCGACATGGTCCGGGTACAGACCGCAGGCGTTGAAACCACGGCCGATGGCCGCGATGGTCCTGGGGTGCGCGAGGAAGAGCTTGGTGCCGCGCCGGCGGCAGAGCAGGTCGTCCATGTCGTCCGGCGTCGGCCGACCGGAGCGGGGCTGAATGCGCTGCTTGAAGTCGGCGTTGTGCAGCAGCCCGAACTCGCGGTTGTTGACCAGTTCGTGTTCCTGTCGCTCACGCAGGGCCTGGACGGTCAGCCGCAGTTGCTGCTCGGTCTGGTCCATCGGCCCGTTGTAGAGATCGGCGACGCGCGTGTGAATCCTCAGCACGGTCTGGGCGACGGAGAGTTCGTACTCGCGCGGCTGCAGCTCGTAATCGACGAAGGTGCCCGGCAGATCGACTTCGCCGGCATGGCCGGCCGACACGGCGATCTCGGCCTCACCGTGCTTGTTCTGCCGCTGCCGACCGCGCGAGCGGAACTCCTCGACGTGCCTCTGCAGCTGGGGCGCGGAGGCGTGAACGGCGGCGAAGTCGGTGCGCGCGAGCGTGAGCAAGGTGCCTGCGGTCTGTGCGGTGAAGGTGCAGTCGTGGCGAGCGTCGGGGTCCAGCAGGGAGGCGCCCGCCCCGAAGTGCTCGCCGTCGGCGAGCACCGCGATGGCGGTCTCCTCGCCGTACTTTCCCACGGCGGTCTGGCTGATACGGCCGTGAGCGATCAGGTGGATCCGGTCGGCGGCGCTGCCGCGCTCGGCGAGGACATCGCCTGCCGCGAAATCGTGCTGCGTGCAGCGCTCGGCCAGGGCGGTGAGGACGTCGGTGTCATCGAATCCGCGCAGCAGGGCCAGTTCGCCGAGCTCCCTCGGGATCACCCGGACCGTGGCGCCCTCCTGCACGAACTCGATGCGTCCGTCGCCGACGGTATGGCGCAGCCGTCGGTTCACCCGGTAAGCGCCTCCCGTTGTCTCGACCCAGGGAAGCATCCGCAGCAGCCACCGGGAGGTGATCTCCTGCATCTGCGGGACGGACTTGGTGGTCGTGGCGAGGTTGCGGGCCGCGGCGGTACTCAGGGACTGCTGCGGTGCTGTGGTCTGAGTTTCCGGACTGCTGTCGACGGTCATCGAGAGGAGCTTCTCCTTGCACGACGGGGCGCCCGGCACACAAAGATGCGCCGACCGGGAGACAGGGAGGAGTGGGCCACGAGCGGTAGGGGTGAGGGACTTCGCCCACCACCAGCAAGTTAGCGGCCGAAGGGCACACATCCACAGGATGGATGCGAGGCTTACCTCGAAGCGGTGACAATGGGTCGCCGACGGTTTAACAGCCCGTCAGGTGATACCCGGACGGCATCGTCGGCACCGAACCGGTGCACCCGATGAACCGCACCGAGAGCACCGAATGTCAGGGGACCGGTACTCCCCCACTGGATGGTGCGTCCGGAGTGGGGCCCACGCGATGCGCACCGCTGATCCCATTCTGATGCGCGCCGCCGTTCTGGCCGGTGCTGCCGCCACGCCCCGAAGCCGTGTCGTCGAGCGGAAGCCCTCTGCCCGGACTGGCGTTGGCCACCGAGCCGAACAGCCGCCCAAGCGCAGCGCAACGCTGCGCAGCGCTGCGCAGGAACGGACCTTGATCCATGCCCTTCTGCCCGACAGGTCGGGCAGGTCCATGGCCTTGCCCATGCCCCCTCCATGCCGGCCGCGCCCCAAGCCGGCCAGCCACTCCTGCGCCGCTGCCCGATCGGTGGTGCCGAGGCACAGAGTGAACGGCGCGATGAGTTCGTCGCAGGCGAACCGCTCCCGAGAACCGCCCGACGGTATGCGAGTACAGATGATCACGGGGGATCATGCCGACACCGCCGCTCCCCATCGCCCGCGAGCTGGACATCACCGGCGAGGTCGTCACCGGCGCCGAACTGGCCCGGATGGACGAGCCGGAGATCGCGGACCACGTCGAGGACATCGCGGTCTTCACCCGCGTCGCCCCCGAGCAGAGGGCGCGCGCACCTGGCATGCGCTGCGGTCACGGCTCTGTGCAGCACCCGACGAGAACGACACGCATCACCTCTGTCGACAGAACCGATGACAGCTTTGCGACGTCCCGCGTCTCGCCACCCGATGGCACATCCGAGAAGGCGCTGAGCCGCCATGGCGGCAGCCGGCCTGAGAAGAACCCGGGCCGGCGTACGGCCAGGGTTCCTCTCAGCGAGGAGTGTCGGTCAGCGGGTGGAAACATCCAGGCGGTGTCGGTCTCCTCACACGCTGACAATCCACCGTCAGCACGGTCATGATCTGTCAGCGGAGTGAGGTTCCATCCAACCGGTGGCGGCAACCACCTCCCGCGCGATGTCGACGACGAGCCGTCCGTCCGTCGCCACACGCACAGTCTCCCCTGGCGCCCGCTCGTCCAGAAGCCGTGCCTTGCGGGCACTTCCTTCCAGCTCCCGCGCCAGCTCCGAGCCGAGTTCTCGCCTCACCAGCCGATCGCGCGCGGTCTCGTCGGAGGCGATGAGCAGGACTCGCACGATCCCCACTCCGGCCCCCATGGCACGCTCGAACATGCCCGTCGCCTCCGGCAGCACACTCACCGTGTTCGTATAGACCAGACGCCGGTAGCCGCGCCGGGCGAAGTTCGCCCAGACAGCCGTCAGATTGGCCTCGGTGATCTCCGCGCGGTCAGGGTCTCCCTCCGGAGCCGGATGTACCTGCCCCATGAAGTCACCGTCGATGACCGCGTGAGCGACCGCCCCGGTGCGCAGCAGCGCCGAAACCTCCCACCCCACCGTCGTCTTGCCGACACCAGCCCGCCCTCCGATGAGCAGCACCTCCGCGTCAACCATGAAGGCAGCCTGCCAGCATCCACCCACCTCACGCGATCCCATATCGATCCGGTCACCACATTCCGGCCCCGGCCATCCTTGCAGTGCTGCCTGAGCTCCGAGTCCGCGGAGCAATAGAGGGATGCCGCAGGAACGTCGCCGGTTCCGCCGGTACACCGTCGCCTCTCTGATCGTCGGCATGTGCGGACACCTCGTCCCAGAGCATGTCGAGGCCGACGGGCAGCAGGGCGGTGGCCCCGGCCGGTCCGGAGGCGTAGGCGCCGATCACGATCACGTCATGGGTGTCCCGGCGGGAGACATCAGGTGACGTCCCATGCGGGGGCCAGTGGAATGCGCCGCACGACCTGGCCGCGGACGAGAGGAGAGGACCGCGCGTTCCTGGTCGAGCTCGGGGACAGCGGTGCCGGCCCCTTCTGCGGTCTGCTGCCGCTGGAGGAGTTCCTGGTACGAACGCTGGCTGGACCGTATGCGGGACAGACCGAGACCCAGACCGAGACCCAGACTGAGACGGGGGCGGAGGGTGCCGGCCCCGCGGCTTGCGGCCATGAGCTGTTACGGGCCCGGTCTCGGTCTCGATCTCGGTCATGACAAACGCCGTGACCGAGACCGGGCATCAACTACCGCGGAGGGTGCCGGGCTCCGCTAGTTCCGGTACCGGAACACGATCCGGCCGCGCGTCAGGTCGTACGGCGGGAGCTCCACCAGCACCCGGTCCTGAAGCACGATCTTGATGTAGTTCTTGCGGATCTTCCCGCTGATGTGCGCGAGCACCTTGTGGCCGTTCTCCAGTTCCACGGTGAACATGGCGCTGCGCAGGCACTCGACCACCGTGCCCTCGACTTCGATCACGTTCTTGTTCTTCGTCATCGCACCAGCTCCAGGTTGCTGCCCACCGGTCGGGCGCCGATGCCCTCGAACAGCGCCGAGGCCGCTCGGTTGGACTCGTGGATCTCGGCCCAGGCCGCGGAGTAGCCGGAGCGGTGCAGTGTCACCAGCGCGTGGGCCAACAGCGCCCGAGCGATGCCGCGACGCTGTTCGCCGGCCCGCACGGCGACCAGCCCGATGCGCGGCCGCTTCGCCGTCACGACGCGGACCAGCCCCAGGTAGCGGTCCTGCGCCGCGGCCACCGCGTACTTCGACGGGTCGACGACGGTGTCGCCTTCGGGGCGGACGATCAGCTCCGCGGGCATCGACCGCCATCCGGCGGTCGTCTGGACCTCGTCGCGGATCGCACGGTCCACCACACGCAGCAGACTCTCGTCCGCCTGACCGGCGGGCACGATCGTCACGCCCGAAGGCGGCCGCACCGCGTCGAGCCCCCTCTCTCGCGGGTCGGTCGGTACGACGTACTCCCCCTCGCGGCGCCGGATCGTGAACCCGGCCCGCCGCCAGCCGGCCGTCAGCTCGATGTCGGCTTCATCGACCACCGTGTACAGCGGCGTCGGCAGATCGGCCAGCATCGCCTCGGCGAGCCGGTCGAAGGCGGCGTCGTGCCAGGCGTCGATGCAGACGAACAGGCGTCCGTCGGGCCGGTGTTCCGCGTGCCCGCGGCCGACGACCAGATCGTCATCCAGTGCATGCCATTGCCGGGCCGCCACGCGTGTGATCATCACCGCGAACTCGCTCGGACCGGACGGGAGAGGCTTTGTGTTCATCGGAGTCTCTTTCCAGGAGTGCCTCGATCACAGGCGCTCCTGGCGACACCGAAGGTCAGCCGCCGGACCGTGACGGATCGAGGGAGCACCCATGGGTGACTGTGTTCACGGGACTCACCTCCACACGACGACTTCACGGTCCGGCATGAAAGTAACAGCGGGCCGCCGCCTCGCTCCATCCCTTTTTTCACGGCTCGCCTCGTCGCCCGGAAGTCACCTCGGCCAACGCCGGTGCCGTAACGGTCCGGTAGCGGCGAAGCCGCCCCTGAAGACCGGTCCTGCCAGTAAGTCCTTGAAGTCCTCGCCGACAGCTTCTGGCGTCACCGGGTCGGAGGTCGCTCCGGCGGCTGAAGCAGCAGGTGCCAGGGCGCTCCCGGGCGGGTGGTGAGGGTACCGACGGTGAGTTCCAGGGCGTACACCGGCCTGTCGCCGGGGACGGCCGAGGTAGGTGTGGCCGGGTTCGGAGGGCGGGGACCACCCGCGCGTCATCGGTGGTCGTCGGGCGTCGAGGTGAACGCGGGCGTTGCGATGCCGTCCGGTGGCGGATCCTGGCCGCGGGAAGTGACCGTCGTCCGTATGCTGCCTTCGGCCAGAGGTAGGTCAGGCCGACGACTGTCGTGCGTCCGGCGGCCACATGTCAGGGGCTCTGTGCTCGGGAACTCGGGACTCAACCCGCTTCCCGGCTGTTCGCAGGGCCGTTCCGGGCCATCCGTGGATGTTCACGCGCCCGTTCAGGCGGCTCGCCTGAACGGGCGTGCACTGTGGTGCGTGTCCACGCACCGGACAGAGGCCAGGACAACGGCCTGTCCGGAGCCCGGTTCCGGTTCCGGTTCCGGTCAGAACTCCAGCACCTCGCGGTCGAGGGGATACCGGGCCCGGTGAGGGCCGTCGTACGGCGAGGGCGTGATCGGCAGCACGCCCGTCGGCTGCAGGCCCAGGTTGTCGTCCCAGATCCGGGGTTCCACCTGCCCGACGACGCGGAACCGCCGGAAGGTGAACGGCGGGCTGTCCGTCGGGAAGAACTGGGGCGTGGTCATCACCTGGAAGTGCAAGTGCGGCGTGGTCGAGTTGCCGCTGTTGCCGATCAACCCGAGGACATCTCCGGATTCCACGCGGTCGCCCTCCCGGACCTTGAGCGAGCCGGGCTTCAGGTGGGCGTAGAGGAGATAGCGCCCCGGCGCGACTTCCACGGTGACGTGGTTGCCCACGGTCTCCTCGATCGGCGGGACGGGCGGTGCGACCGGCGGCGCGTTGTCCGGGATACCGTCCTGGACCTCCACCACCCTGCCGCCGGCCGAGGCCACGACCGGCTGACGGTAGCTCAGGTAGCTGGAGAGACGTGCGGGGTTGCCCTCCCAGGTCTGCCCCCGCTTGCCGACCCGGTACCAGTCGATCGCGAAGCGCTGCGGCACGTAGAAGCGGCCGTTGATCGGGGCGAGGCCGCGCCGGTGGTGTGTGTTGCCGCAGCACGACTCGCTGGAGTACCAGGTGCCGGGGCGGACGGGCGGGTTCAGGTTCAACGGCGGGATGCCGGACGTCCGGGTGACCTGCACCGTCTCTTCGAAGGCGGAGGGGCCGGAAGGTGCCAGGACAGCACCCTCGAGATGGTGTTCGAGGGCCTTGGGCGCCGGCCGACCGCGGTCGAGAACCAGGTCGAGCCAGATGATCCACTGCTGGGAGCCCTGGATGACGGTCGGCGTCGGTGCCGGTGGCGCCGGTGTGTACGCGTCCGCACCCGGCAGGGGGTCGCCCACCGGATGGGCGGCCTCGGCCAGCGCCTGCCCGCTCAGCGAGCCGACGACCCGGTGCGTGCGGGCGTCCTGGACGTCGACACGGTCGAGCCGCAACGGGGTGCTGGTGGGCAGGGCACTCGTGACGAGCAGTTCGTACGAGAGGTGTGTCTTGACGTCCGTGGCGACGAACGGCGCCGGTTCGGTCATCACCGCCGCCGTCAGCGGCGTGAACTGTGCACCGGGTGCCGGAGTGGCGGCGTCGGTACCGTGTCCGGATCCCGCTGAGACCACCAGCATGCCCGCCGCGAGCACGGCAGCGGCGAGCCCGCGGAGGAGCGGGTTGCGGCCGGTGCGGTTGCGGGGATCGCGCTTTGCCATTGCGCTCTTTCATTCGTCGGGTCCGGCGCCGCGAAGGGCGCCGGCACGCCCCGCGCCGAGGCGCAGGCCCATGTAATCCGGCGGCGGGCCGCTCCGGGCGCAGGGCGCCGGAGTCAGGTGCCGAACTGCACCCGTCCAGCCCTATCGGCTACCGGGTCCTCCCCCAACGGAGGCCTGGTGAGGCACTGGCGGAGGATACGAGGCTGCTCGCACGGTGCGAGGTGGTGCGGGTGAAGAGACCTGGACCCGGGGCGCGTGCGAGTGCGTGGAGCAGGTCGGCTCCGCGCGGATCGTGCATGTCGGTCAGGTCGTCGGCTGCCTCGAGACGGAGCTCGTCGTCGAGCGCGCCGGCTCGGGCCCGGGTCCGGGCCAGTGTGCGGAGCAGGCCGGCGCCGAGAGGATCGCCTCGGCCGGTCAGTTCCAGTCCGCCGGTGATGACGTTGCAGGGCACCAGGCCACCGGGCATCCGCGCGCCGGTGACGGGGGTGCGGCGCGGGCTGGTGGAGTAGCGGGCCAGCGGCGCGATCCATAAGTGCGGCTGCATGGCGCCGGGCTTGGCAAAGTTCCCGGTCAACAGCCACGTCAGCTTGTTGAGGCAGGACACCAGCGTGCTGTGGGGGCCCTGCTGCACCCCCAGGTCCTCGTACGCGAGACGGCGAAGGCGGTGGTGTGTCTACGGCAGCGGCCAGGGCAACCACCTCGGCAGCGCCTGAAGCGGCGCCCCGCTGCGCACCCTAGGAGCCTGCTACCGCTCCAATCCCCTCGCCCAGGAGAAGACCGGCGAGGGACACGTCGACGCCCATCTCACCGGCGGTCGTGCCGACGGGGGTGAAGCTGCCGTCCGTCTCCCGCCGCACTGGCCTGTGCTCCTTGCCCGCCACGGTTCTTGGCGATGCGGCGGCCGCCGGTCCGGATCTGGATGCCTCAGTTGTTCTCGCACAGGATGCAGGCGCTCTTGTGCCAGGTGGTGGCGGTCGTCGTCGAACCGTGTCTCCTTGTGCGGTGGGCGGCTGGCAAGCAATGCCGCGCCTCGGGTGAAAGCGTCCGGGGCGCGGGATGTGCGGTCGGTGAGGTGCTGGTCAGCCGAGCGGGGCGGTGGTCTCGCGCAGGGTGGACAGGGCCGGGGCGTACATGCGGGCCTTGATGGTGCCGAGGGTGTCGCCGGCCTTGTTCACCTGGGCCTGGGCGATCTCGATCGCGGTGGAGCGTACGAGGTCCTCGGCGACCGCGTGGTCGACGATGCCGGTGGCCGCGGCGTCGGTGCCGCCGTAGCGGCGGGCGGTGACCATGGCCTCGTGGGCGGTCTCGGGAGCAAGCCGGGACTGGATGAGCGCGGCCATGCCGGGGGTGAAGGGGATGTTGATGTCCGCCTCGGGCAGGCACCAGAAGCCGCGGTCGGCGCGCATGACACGGAAGTCGTGGGCGAGGGAGAACATCGCGCCGGCCGCGAAGGTGTGCCCCTGCAAGGCGGCCACCGTGACGACCGGCAGCGACAGCATCCGCGCGAACAGCTCGTGGACGGAGACGACGTAGTCCTGGTGCTGGTCGGCGTGGGCGAACAGCCAGTCCAGGTCGAGGCCGTTGGAGTAGAACTTCCCCGTGGCGGCGGTGACCAGGGCGCGGGGACCTTCCGCCTTCTCCACCTCGTCGAGGGCGGCGCCGACGGCGGCGAGCCAGTCGGGGTGGAAGCGGTTCTCACCGTCTCCGAGGTCGAGGACGAAGACGTTGTCCTGACGGTCGAGCGAGGGCATGGCGACTCCTTCGAGCTACGTGGATGAAGCGGCTGGGCGGCTGCGGGCTACGGCCGGGGACCGGATTCGGCACCGGGACGGTCACGCAGGGCGTAGAGGAGCAGGCCGTGGATCTCGGCAGCGGCGGCCTCGATCGGGGCGGTGCTCCGCTCGGCCCGGCACATGATCACCGCGCCTTCCACCGCGGCGATGATGAAGGCACCGAGCCT
Organism: Streptomyces sp. NPDC001532; assembly: GCF_040298625.1. Taxonomy (NCBI): domain Bacteria; kingdom Bacillati; phylum Actinomycetota; class Actinomycetes; order Kitasatosporales; family Streptomycetaceae; genus Streptomyces; species Streptomyces sp. NPDC001532. The sequence goes on along the minus strand of NZ_JBEPAL010000010.1, from coordinate 26,695 downwards.
TCGACTGCGTTCCTCGGGCAGGCCGTGTCTCAGGAGGAGGGCCGCGAGGGCCTCCTGCCAGCGCGCGAAGACCGCTGCGGCGGAGCGTGCGAGCTGGGGTGCGTCGTCGTTGGTCTCGACGGCCACCGCCACGATCGGGCAGCCGGCCCGGAAGCCGCTCTCCTCCAGCCGGTCACGCCACAGCATGAAGAACGCGTCTACCGCCTCCACCGGGTCATCCGCCTGCATGGCAGCGTCGATCAGCCCCGCGATGAAGTCTCCCGCCAGCGCCACCGCCTCGTCGATGAGCTGCGCCCGACCGCCGGGGAAGTGGTGGTACACCGAGCCCCGAGGGGCCCCGCTGTGGGCGAGCACCCGGTCGATGCTGGTCGCGCTCGCACCGTACTCACGCAGCAGAGCGGCAGCACTGAGAATCATCCGGTCACGGCTTTCACTTCTGCGCGGGCTCATTCCCTCACCACCTTCCCCATGGCGTTACAGCCCTCAGAGCGAGCTACCTGCGAGTAACTTATGGGATATGCCATAGAGCATGCAAGAGGGAGTGCGAGCGGTCGTCGGATCGGCAGGGATGGCACCGCCTGCCGATCTGCGCGACAGCTGTGGCGGTGCCTCTGAGTTCGCTCGGCACAACTCGCTGCACTCGACAGAGAATCCGTGGGCTGGGGAACGCAACGCACCCTCGATGTCGTCCTGGTGGGACCTGCGGCGGTGAGGGAGGTGGCCGTCGATGTGGCGAGCGTCAGGGCCGGCCGGTGACGGCACCCAGCTCGACCGACAGGCACTGCGCCTCCGGTGCAAGGCCGGCGCTCGCCGCCGAGGCCAAGGCCGCACAACGCGAGAAGGAGGCGGCCACAGGGTGAGCGGGCACCACGCTGGTGGTGGCGGGCGAGCGGTTCGTCGCGACGCTACGCTCCGCCGAGCGCGTTCCCGGCTCCGCCCACGCTGTGCCGACGCGTGCCCACGTGGACAGGGCCGTCAGCCATGCGTCGAGCACCGCAGAGCGCGGCGCCGGTCAGAACAGTGCCTCCGGCGCGGGATCGGCCGACGCCAGGACGGAGAGGGCGCCGTCGCCGACCGCGGATGCCGTCGGGACACCGAAGTACTTCGTCATTCGCCCCCATCGCTACGAGTTGAGTGGCCCAGTGCCCCTGAGTCGGCGGAGCGCGTGTACCCCCAGTGCCGGCGTGAGCCGCCGGGTCGTCCAGGCGCCGCCGAGTCTCGTGCGGCGCCGTTACCGTCCCGCACTGTGCTCGTTTACGAGCCGCGGACGCATCTGTCCGTCTGCGGTGAAGGCCCTCTGTGGCGAAGGAGACGTTGAGCGGTGCCACTTGCCTACCTGATGTCTGACGCTGACCGTACGTTCGGTACCGGCTGGCCGACGGTGCTGCTGCGGGAGACGGCCGGCGCGATCCGGGACATGACGGTCGCCGCCCGGCGGGGCAGGGGCAGCAGCCGGCTGCTCGCCCCGTACTGGATGGCCCGCCGCTTCGCCGGCGCGGCCGGACGCCCCCTGGACGACAGCGCTCTGGTGCACTTCACCTTCGGCACGCTCGACCGGCCGGCGAAGGTATGCGTCCGCAAGAATCAGTCGGACCTGCTGATCCTTTGGCAGATCTTCCTGTGCCGCTTCTACGAGCTCGACGTGGTCTACCACCTCGACCGCGCGGTCGGCACTCTCGACACGATCGTCGACCTCGGAGGTAACACCGGTCTCGCCGCCGCCTACCTCGACGCCCGTTACCGGCCACGGACCCTGCTCACCGTGGAGCCGATCGCCGAGAGCCGCGCCGTCCTCGAACGCAACGCGGCGCTGGCCGGCACAGGCTGGCTGATCGACCCTCGTGCCGTCTCCGGCGGCGAGGAGGACATGGAGTTCGCCGTCAGTGGTTTCTGGGACACCTGCACCGCCGTACGTGAGGTGGAAGAGCTGCGCCGCACCCGCCCGTACCGGCTGGAGAACCACCTGGCCCTGCCACACCGAAGCCTCCCCGCCACCACCGTGAACCAGCTCCTCAGCGACCACGGGATCGAGCACGTCGACCTGCTGAAGGTGGACGTGGAAGGCAGCGAACGCGACATCTTCGCCGCGCCACAACCATGGATGCAGCAGGTGGACCGCATCGTCCTCGAGGTCCACGACAAGTACATCGACGGCGGCCTGGTCCGCCGCACTCTTCGATCCGCCGGCTTCCGGCAGGTACCGCCGCGGGTTCCGCAGCCGGCGGGCTTCAACCCGGTCGAACTGTACGTCCGAGGCCAGGGCGCCCCATGACCGGCACACCCTCGCCCGCCCCCAGCCGACTCCCGGTCCCGGACCGTCAGGTGCGTGCTGTGGTCTTCGACTGCGACGGCACCCTGATGGATACGCACCCGTGCGTCGACCATGCGCTCCGGGCCCTGTTCGCCGCGCGTGACCGTCCCTACGACCCGTCCGTGTACGCGCGGGTCACCGGGCTCGCCCGCTCTGACCAAGCCGCTCTCCTCGGCGATCTGTGGGGCGAATCCGCCGGAGCTGTCGCCGACGAACTGCTCACCGCCCTCGTCGGTGCCGTACCACTTGTGGCGCGACCACTGCCCGGCGCTCTGGAGCTGCTGCGCGCGACGGCCGCCCGCCTTCCCGTAGCCATCGCCAGCAATTCCGACCGGGCTCTGCTTCAGGTCACCCTCTCTCACGGCGGGATGGAAGGCCTGGCACACGTCAGCGTCGCCGCCGACGAGGTGGCCTCGCCGAAACCAGCGCCCGACCTGTATCTGGCGGCCTGCGCGGCCCTCGACGTGAGCCCCGAGGACGCCCTCGCCGTGGAGGACTCCCTCCCCGGCGTACGAGCCGCGCTCGCAGCCGGACTGCCGGTCCTCGGTGTCGGACCCGGCGTCCCTGCTGAACAGGTGCACTGGTGGGTGCAGGACCTGACGCGGACCCGCCTGGCCCCAGCTCCGATCACCGTACGCTGACCCGGGCTCGCGTGGTCGACGACGTGTCGTTCCTCCTCACCCGGCGCCTGCACCTGGGGGCAATGCCGAATGCGGCAACGGGGCTGTGCATGCCCGGAGCCATTGACCGGTCCGTTGCCGCTGGGCACGAAGGTCGCCGGCGCCGAGACTCCCGTGCCAGGGGGTCAAGAGCCAGCGCCCACCGATGCTCCCCGACACTTCGCCGGTCTTCTGACCGACTTCGTGCCCCGCGCAGAGAATCCGGATCCGCAGCCGCTGCTACGGCCAGCTCCCGCCTGGGTCCACCGCTGCCCCAAGGATGACGGCATCCGGCCCGGTCCCGGGTGACCACAATGTCGGCCTCAATGCTGAACGGTGCTCTGCCACAGGGTGGTCCCCCTGGTGCGCACCGCCGCGGATGCCGCGCTGACAGTCTGGCCATGAGTCAGGAGATGCCCACGCCGAGGCCGCGACGGCCAACAGCCACAACGGGACCGTTCCGGCCGACGGGACCGATCTCAACAGCATCCTGCACGGCCTGGGCCTCGGCGTTGGCCGCCAACTCCTCGGCAATGCCGGGCGAGGCCCGCGGCAACAGCCATTTCCTCCCCGCCGGCCGCTCCGTCGTGGCACCACTCCCCCTTGCCGTCGGCCTCCTGTAGCAGCCACCGAGCTCTCTCTTCCAGAACGGTGAGTCCCGCATACGGGACTCACCGTTCTCTTTCGTTCGAGCGATCCGTCCCGCATACGGAACTCGGACCGCGTGCGGGCCTACGTGATCAGCCAGCGCGCGGCCGAGAGTCTGCCCCCGTCCGCGAGGACTACGGGGACGACGCCCCTGCCGAGGCGTACCGGACGGTGGCCGAGGCGATCGGCCGCGACAGGGTCAGCCGGAAGACCATCACCGGCATCGTCAAGCAGTTCCCCCGCATGGCGTGGAAGAGCTGAACGCCGAGCAGCGACGGGAGCGCATCCGCGAAATCGCGGGGCAGGAGGCCGCGGCCGAGGCGGCTCTCGTGGAGGCGAAACGGCTCGCGGTCCGGTAGCCGGACCACCCGACGGTGGTGCTTCCTTGGCCGTGGCAGGCGCGCAGCAGGACGTCGTTGCCTTCGCCGAGGCCGGGGTGGGGCAGGAACGCGAGGACTGTGTCACGGAACCGTCCGGTGAGGACGGCGTCGTTGTCGGCGCTGCGGGTCTGGCCGCCGCCGTCGACGTCGCGGCCGACCAGTCGGCCGAGCCGAGCGACCGGCTCCAGGTCTTCTCTCCACAGGTGGTCGACGGCTTCGAAGGCACGCCAGGTCTGTTCGGTCCAGTGGCCGTCGTCGCGCGGTTCGCCGCTGATGCCCAAGCGCGCGCCGGGCCGGAGGGCCTGGCATATCTGCATGCCCTTGTTGCGGCGAACTTCGCGCCCGTGAGGCCCGTCAGGCGGTGCGGGACGCCTGAGGTGTGCGAGCGATGAAGGCCCCGCTCGGGTGACCAGCACCACGGGTCGCGCACGGGTCGCGCTTGTAGAGGAGCGGAAACTCGGGGTCGAGCATGGGCCCGTCGTGGTACCAGCCGCTGGCGTCGTCGAATCGGATCAGCTCAGTTGTGGCGGGATCCAGGCGTGGTGCCGAAGGAGCATGTGCGTTGCGGCGCGGGAGGGTGTCAGCCGCATCGCCGTGTTCCGCAGGGCGACGGCCAGTGGGTGGGAGAGCTGTTGGCCCATCCGCCCGGCCTGCCGGGCGGCCCTCGCTACGGCCTGGCTGCGCGGACGGCGCTCGGCGTCGTAGCGGGCGAGCGCGGCCTCCACGGTGGGCTCGGTGGCGAGCGCGGCCTCCACGGTGGGCTCGGTGGCGAGCGCGGCGGCCAGGGTGACCGCGTCCTCCAGCGCCTGGCAGGCGCCCTGTCCGAGGTTGGGGGTCATCGCGTGTGCGGCGTCGCCGAGCAGCGCGGTCCGGCCGATCGTGTACGAGGGGAGCGGTGTGCGGAGTTCGTTGACGTCGTGGTGCAGCACGGCGGCGGGCCGGGTCGCGTCGAGCAGGGCGGGGATCGGGTCGTGCCAGGTGTGGAATCGCCTGCGCAGTTCGTCCAGTGGGTCGAGGAACCGTGTCCCGACGGGGAGGTTGAGAACGGCGTGCCACTCGGCCCGCCCGTCGCGGAAGGCGATGTGCCCGAACTCGGCGCCGTGCCCCCAGGTCAGCTCGAAGTCGGTGCGCAGGTCGACCGCGTGCTCGGTGATGGCGCGCAGCACCGTCGAGCCGCTGTAGACCGGACCGGGGTGGGTTGGGAAGAGACGGCTGCGCACTTTGCTGCCTATGCCGTCGGCCGCCACTACCAGATCGGCGTCCAGGACCGTCTCGCCGCAGCCGACTCGCACCGTCCCAGGGCCGGGCTGCTCGACCCGGTCCGCCTCGGAGCCGGTCAGCAGTGCCTCGGCGGGCAGGGCGTCGCGAAGCAGTCGGTGCAAGGTGGAGCGAGGGATGCCCATGATCGGTGTGCCCATCGCCTTCTCCAGTGCCGCGCCGTCCATCCGGGCCAGCCAACCGCCCGGTGGTGTGCGAGTGCCGCCGTTGTACTGGCCTCGCGAGGCAGCCCGTACGGCGTCGCCGACGCCGAGTTCATCCAGTGCCCGCAGGCCGTTGGCGGCGAGTGAGATGCCCGCCCCCGCATCCTCGAGCGTGGAGGCACGCTCGACGACCGTTACTTCCCATCCGATGCGGCGCAGTCCGATCGCGGCGGCCAGCCCGCCGATGCCCCCTCCGACCACCACTGCCGTGTTGCCCATGCCGAAGCCCTCGCCTTTCTACAGATGTAGAAGGATTACCTTACCCGAGGCTCTACAGGTGTAGAAAGGAGTTATGGCTACCGATCGGCGCACTCTCCTCGCGGACGCGGCTCTCGACGTACTCGCCGACGAAGGGGTCCGCGGCCTGACCCACCGTGCGGTGGACCGCAGAGCGGCCATGCCGCCCGGCACCACATCGGCCTACTTCCGCACCCGAGCCGCGCTGCTCACCGGACTGGTCACACGCCTGGTCCAACTCGACCAGGCGGAACTTCAGACAATGGCCGAAGAGCTGTCACCTCTGCGCACCGTCGAGGAACTGGTGGACGGCATGATGCTGCTCGCCCGACAGCGACTCACCGGCGAGGGCCGCCGCCGCTCGCTCGCTCGCTACGCCTGCGCCGTCGAGAGCGTGCGTGACCGTGAGCTGCGCGAGATCCTCGTACCCCGTGAGAACGCCGGCCGCGACGCCGTCCGGCTGTTCCTCGCGGCGCACGGCGTGACGGACGTCGAGAATCGCAGTCACACTCTGCTGACCTGCATCGACGGACTGGTCTTCGACCGGCTGGTGAGCGGCGGCGAAGTACCGCGCGAGGCCCTCGAAGGCTTGGTCGCCGCCGCCCTGCGTTAGATCCCGGGCATCCACGAGCCACTTCGAACCGGCCCGCGGCCTCATCCGCATCTGCCGCCCCCAGGGAGGTGGTCATGGAGTAGGGGTAAGCCGTCCCGGTTGTCCATGTGCCGGAACGCCGCGACGACCAGGGTTGGGGTCTTCGCGCGCTGGCGGCCGGATTGCCACCGGGTCTCCGCGACCTCGTCATCCAGCCGACGCAGCACGGTGGCGACGGCCCGCTTGTGTGCCGGCTCGATGATCCGACGTGCCTCCTGTCGTCCCCCAGTGCCCACCGCACGATCAGGGACGCCTTGGGCCGGAAGGTGAAGTCGAGTGCGAGCAGCCGGACCAGCATGCGTTTCTCGATCTCCTCGATCGGCTGGCCGAGGACGGTGGCCAGCCGTGCCGTCTCCGCATCGGCGCCGTCGTCCAAGAGCTCGCGCTCGGTGCGGTCGGCGTCCGGATGCCGGCCATGCCCGAACACCGGCTCCCCCTGCCGCCGGCTCACCGTCTCCCCCGGTGGTGAGCCCGAGTGCGGCCGGACCGCGGCCCCATCCACACGTCGGGCGGGCGGCCTGCTCCAGGCCGGGCTTCATCGACACGCCGGCCGGGCGGTGGCCGTCTCCGAAGGCCACCCCACGTGCGTAGCACCGCCAGGCGTTCCGCCTACGGTGGACGGGGTGCGACGTGAGGAGTGTCGGCACCACTTTGAGCTGGACGAGACCGAGCGCGACCGACGCACAGCCGCGGAAGACGGCCTGACACGGCCGATGGGAGACCCCGGCGAGGTCGAATGAGGACGACAACCGCCTGAGCACGCGGCGGAAGCGCTGGCAGGGCCCGGCGCGCGCAGGCGGCGATGTCAGGTGCCGGACGGCGCCGTCAAGGGAGACTGGGCATGTGCAAGCCGGTGGCCCGCCCGACCTATATGACGTCCATCGTGTGCTGCAAAGGGCACGGCTTCCAGCCCGTGGCTTCCTGGATGAAACCGCCCTTGTCAGCCCGCTCGCTGTTCCATCCGCGATCCAGCACCTGACGGCGCAGCCAGTTGATCGGCTCCCCAGTGTCGGCGTCGACGGGGTCTTGTAGTGCGTGAGGAAGGCCTCCTGCTCGTGGGAGCGAACAGTTTCAGCAGCTGCGGGTCCCGTGGCAGGGCTCGTGAAGGGAGCGGCCACGGAAATGCTCATGAGAGCCGGTGTGGTGACGGCCCAAAGGACGGTGACCTCACCCCGCCGGTACAGGTCCGGCCATTGTTCGTGGGCTCGGCGTCCAAGACCAGTTCCTCGGTCTGTGTGTGGCCGTGGCGGCCAGTGATGGCCAATCGGGTGCCTGCGGTTGCCTGCGGGTGCCTGCGAGTAGGGCTGGACGGTGCAGTTGATAGAAGGCATAGGGGAAAGAGTCGATCTACCGGTATGGAAGCGGGTGTTTCGGAGCGCTCCGCCCGGACAAGGGACGCCCGGCCGAAGGGTGCGGCCGGGCGAGTGACGCTGACGGTTCAGAGGTTCGAAAGGGCCACGAGAGGGACGGCGGCAGCAAGGACGACGGCTGGCGCCCACCTCGGTGCTCGGGACGGCAGAGACCGCGCGTAGCGTCCCCGGTGGTCCCGAGACCGAGATCGGCGTCCGGGCGTGAACTGTCGGCGCGACCTCAATTCGCCAGGCCCTTGTCGTTGCCGACGTGGCGGGCCCTCGGGATACCGGCGTACTCAGAGGACCTACCGGCCGGCGCCTGCCGCATCGCCCGTTCCGCTTGGGCGCGAGCCTCGTCCGCGTCCGCGACGACGTCGACGTCGGTCCAGTAGAAGTCGAGCATCGTGCGCAGAGTGGTGGCTTCCTGGTTCGGGCCGCAGGGGACGGTGAGTTGGTCCAGGAGTTGCCACAGCTCGTAGTCCTCCTGGGCGGCGATCGTGCCGGTCTTGGCGTGCATGGCTTGGTGGCGTTGCACGGCGATGGAGAGCTTCCGCAGGGCCTCGCGGGCGGCCTGGCCGCTCTGCTGGGTCGTCATCCGGTGGTTCTGGACGCGCTTGGTCCTGCTGAGCTCGGAGATCGCGGACTGCACCATCTGATGGAAGCCGGCCGTGCCGCGGCGCCAGCGCTCGTACTCAGGCCGGGACTCGAACCATTCCTTCTTGCCGGCGGCGCCGCGGGCGTGGCACTCCTGCTGGAAGGCGTCTCGTTCGGTCTTGCGGCGGCGGAGTGCCGCGGCGGTGCGCTGGTGGACGTTGGTGAGGGCGGCACGGGTGCGGTCGATGTGCTGGGGGCTGCTGAGGAGCGCCCACGTGTCGGGGTCGCGATGCTTGGGGTGGGCGTGGCTCACGGCGAGCTGTTCGAACTGGCGATCGTCGAGGTTGTCGAGGTTGGGTTCGTCCACTACTGGCCTCCGAAGCCGGTGTTGGGCGTTTTCTTGGGTCTATGGTGCGGTCTGACACTGACATTCGGGGCGAGAACGGCAAAGCCAGGCGCCGGGGGGTGCGGCCGGGCCGGGGATGGTGCACCACCCGAAGCCCAGGGACGCCGTGTGCGAGCGAGTGACAGCGGACTTGCCCCGCAGATGGCTCAGTTCCTCTTCCGTGCCCTTCGAGCGCAGCTTCTCCGCCATGTACAGCACCGGCAACGGAACCCGCGGACCTGCTGAGACCCGGCCACCGAAGAGTGAGCATCCTGCGCGGACACGTGCGCATCCTGCGGCCCTGCCGATGAGTACCCGTACTCATGTCCGGGCGCGACGCATGGTCCACCGTGGAGATCAACAACGGAGCGACCCGAGGAAACAACCGATGCCGACTGCGTCCCACCCCCGCCGCGTCCCGCGCCTGCGCCGGCTCCTTGCGCTTGCTTCGGGCAGCTGGCCCGCCCGGGGCTATCTGGCGGTATTCGCCGTCTCCTTCACGCTCATGCTGCTCTTCCCGGAGAACGCCCTCGCCGGGAGTCCTCTGCTGCTGACGGCGCCCCTCTCCTTCCTGTGCGTGTTCCTCCCTCTCGACCCCGGCACCGACATCCACGGGACGGCCGACGTGACAGCGGTCATGGTCTTCGCCGTGTGGCTCCTCCTGTGCGCCCTGGTGAACGCTGCCGCGCTCGGCGCCCTCGTGACGAGGACCGCGACTGCCACACCGACCGGCGCACGTGAACCCCTCCCCCACGTCGCGGACCCGGCTGAGCAGAAGAGAACAGACATGACGGCGCCTGCGCGCACCCGCCCGCGGCGAGTTCGGGCCTTGCTGACGCCCGCGGTGGACAACTGGCTCGCGCGTGGATACCTCGCCGTGGTCGCGGTGGCGCTGGGCTTCTTCCTGTACGCCGAATTCGTGCTGCCCGACCCCGGGTTCGCCGGGATCTGGCCGCTCATGACCACAGCGCCGTTCAGCATCCTCGCGATGGCGGTGTCGTCGCCCGTTGCGTACCACTCCTCGACCGCCTGGCTGAGCCCGTTGGTCTTCTCCATCGGGGTGGCGCTGTCCGCCCTGGTCAACGCTGTGCTGCTCGGTCTGCTCGCCCGCAGGCTGCGGGCGAGCAGACCGCACCCGGCAACCTGAGGGAAGCGCCGGATCAGCCGGCCGAGCCCCAAGGCGTGCCGGCTGAAGAGGCGCATACCGCCGCGGAGTCCGGGGGATCCACGAGCAGTGCGCGAATGCCGACGAACCCGCGGCAGCCGCCCGGCCCCGACCCTGTCAGTGCACTCCGTCACCTCGCAAGCTCCCTTTCGTCGGATGAATGCCGCTGGGAGGCTTCTCGTTGCCGACCGCAACCGCCCGTGGAACACAGAGCGCCGCTGGCTGACCGTCACAGATCCTCATCAACGGCCGGACCACAGCGTGGCTGAGGTGAACACAACCGGGCGAATCCGCCGCGGCCGGGAAACACCGACGCCGGTCAGCACGTCATGCCCGGCACCGGGCCGGTCAACGCACTGCACGTGGCCGAGCCAGGGCTCGTCGTGGTGGAGGCCGCGGCCGCCGACGACGAGACGGCGCTCGTCTCCAGGACGCGGTCGCCGCGCGCTGGGCGACCGCGCCAGCCGACCGCACCACCCTCGAACCCGGCCAGCTCGGGATACGACTGCGCCTCTACCACGACCTGCACCAGCAACTCCGCACCGAGCAGGCACCTGCCGAATGACCAAGCGTGCCCCGCGACCGTTTCCTCTGCGGGCATCCGGTACTGATCGAAGGCCGTGCTGGCGGGCGGTGGGCCTGCCGTCTCACCCCGAGTGGCCACGACATCGTCGCCTACGCCCCAGCCCCACCCACGAACAGCCCGCACCCGAGCACCAGATGGTTGAACTGCTGCCCTCCCAGATGACAACAGTGCGCACCCGCACCCTCGTCTGCGCGGTCGACCATCTGGAGATCCCGCCCGCGGTGGCCCCCGCCGAGCAGGTCCGTGCCGCCTCCGGGCTCCAAGTCATCCTGCCGGTCCGTAGATTGCCATGAATCAAGCATTGTTGATCGCGCGCCGTACCATCGTGTTCTCCCCGCCCTGCCAAAGCGGACTGTGACTTTGTCACGTGCCTCACGGCAGGAGCCGCCAGGCGTTTCACCGGCAGGGATCGAGAGCAGGCACTCAGCTTGCCGTTCAACGTCCAGCGGTCAGCGGCCAGCGGCCAGCAGCAGCCTGGGAATCCGTGCAACCGTCACTGTCGCTCGGCAGCGAGCGCCAGGTCATGGATCATGAAGTGGAGTTGCACGTCGTCCGTCGACTCCGCCCACAGTCCCTCGGCGTCGAGCACGGCAGCCGCGACCATCCGTGCCTCAGCGACGAGCTCAGGGTCGTACTTGAAGCCCGGCCAAGGAAGGACGGGGTAGTCGTTCTCCTCGCCGAACTGCCGCACTCTCTCCATCTCGCCCAGGGCGGCGTGCGGGAGTGACTCGTTCGCCCAGGACCACAGCCAGGTCTGCTGGGCAACGCTGACGCTGCCGATCACTGTGAGTCGGCCGGTGAGGAACACCTTGCCGTCGCGCGACCACGTGATCCGCGCGTCGTCCATCGACCAGTCGTATTGCACGTCTCCGGACAGGCCGAAGCGCTCGACCATGAGTGCTTGCCGCGAGCGGGCACGTTCCCGAGCCGCGAGCACGACTGCCTCCCAGCCGGAGTGGTCATGCTGTGATCGGTCGTCCACGTCGCCTCCTCGTGCAGAACTGTCGGCAAGATCCTGCCACCCGCCTGTGGCCAGGACTGCCCGGCCTGGACTTGCCTGCCTGGGTCCGTCGTGGGTTCGGGAACCCGCGGGCGAAGACCAGCACCCCAGCCCGTCTCGGGCCGACCGGATACGAACTTCAGCTGGACGAAGCATGGCGGTTGTCGCCGATGCGGCACGCTGCCTGTCATTGCCCCTGAGTGAAGCAGGGTCGATGACACCCGTTCTCGAGGCTCCGCAGCCGCTTGAGCCACCCAGCGCCCCGCGCGATCGATCCTGCACCCCGTGTTGGCCGTCGGCCCCAGTGTGATCGAGCGCTTCATCCGGCGGGGTCCGTCAGACGAAGCGCTCACGCGGAAGGGGAGCCCCGGGGTCAGCCCTGTTCTTGGGCGTGCTGGGCCGCGTACCAGCTGGAGTCGATGGCGGGGTTGCGCAGGGTCCCCCAGAAGCGATCGTCAGGTATCGGTGGCAGTGGCGGGTTGCCCAGATCCGCGTGCAGATCCGCGCGCCAGTCGACAGTGAGGCGACTCCGGATCCCCGCGCTCTCGCACACGGACCTGTAGGGCGAGCCCCAGATCCCGTGTGCCATCTTCTCCGCGGCCCACCTGCGAGTGTGGTCTCGGTGTGCGTCCGCCTGCACGAGCACCGCGCGCAGTCGCAGCACGAGCGGGTGGGTCGGGCCCGGCCTTGAGGGGGCTTCACCCCGCTCCAGCGCGTCCAGGGCCGACTTGATCTCCGGGTACTTGTCCAGGCCCGTTTCGACCGCCAGTCTGCGCAGCTGCTTCCGGGCGGCCTCAGCCACCCGCTCCCGCGGCAGGACCGCGAGCAGGGCACCGAGCTCCTCCAGTCCGTCCAGGTGGCTCGCATGGAGGAGGTCGGTGGGACTGCAGGAGAGGTCCAGCTCCGGCAGCTGCTCATGCGGTGCGGGAAGAGGATCGTCGGCACTGCCCCACTCCGGGCAGGCGGGCACAGCCCACTCCCAGAGCAGTCGGCCGTTGAAGGTGACGACACCAGCGTCCCGGCCGCGCTCGAGCAAGCCAGCCAGCTCTGCCAGGTATCCGCCCAGTGAGTCGGCCTTCCCGAAGGCGGTGCCGGTCTCGTCGAAGAACCGTCCGATCGCGCCGAAGGAGTCCTGCTCGGGGCGGCAGTCGATCACGAGACCGTCGGACGTCACCCCGTAGGAGCCGAACTTCACGTAGCCGTGGTGCCAGTAGGACTCGGCCTCATCCTCGTCGAGGTCTTCGGCGATGTTGCGCATGAACCTGGTGTCCTCGAGGATCCCCGCCACTTCGAGCAGCCGGTCGTGCGTGCTGAACCGGAAAGCCTCCGCCCCGTCCATCGCCCCGTTGTGCCGCAGCAGTGACGCGACCAGGTCCGGAGGGAAGGTGAGGCCCAGTTCCTCCTGCGCCGCAGCTATCTCCTCATGCCTCGCGGGCGGTCCGAGCGTTGCGAAGGTACGAGGGGCGTGCTCGCGCAGCCACTCGTCGATACGGTTCCACGAATCCTGGACCAGGTCTTCTGTCATGGGGCCGACCCTAACTGGCCCCGAGAACAGCGGGTTGATCATGTGACTGTCCGCTTGGTCGCTCGGGCCGGCCGCACCTGGCGGCCTGGAACGAGACCGGCGTCTGGGGCCGGCTGCACCAGCAGTTGCTGAACAAGCCGCGGTCGAAGAACCAGCTGGACTGGTAGCTGGCGGTGATCGACTCCTCGCACGTCAGAGCAGCTCGGCGAGGCCCGACAGCGGGCCCAGCCCGGTCGACCGCGCACGTCCGGGCAGCAAGCACCATGTGCTCACCGACGGCCAGGGCATCCCGCTCGCGGTGTGCCTGACCGGCGGCGACCGCAACGACGTCACCCAACCGCTCCCACTGCTCGACAAGTTCCCAGCGGTCGCCGGGGTGGTCGGCCGGCCCCTGCATCGCCCGGACATGCTCTTCGCGGACCGCGGCTACGATCACGACAAGTGCCGTCGGCTTCTTCGCGTGCGGGGCATCCGCCCGCTGATCGCCGAATGCGGCCAGCCGCACGGCACCGGTCCGGGCACCTTCCGCTGGGTCGTCGTCAGCCGGATCGTCCCCGGCATTCCAGTGGCGGAAGGCGTCCCCGGTGGTAGCCGTCACGGGACTCGGTGCCCACCGGCAGCCGGCTGACGGCCTCGTCGAGAGGGAGCGTCTCCACGGCGTGGGCGGGAGTAGTGACGGTGATTCGAAACGGCTAGATTCGGCGTCGCCAACCACGACTCCTGGGGGACGCCATGACAGATGAACCGCAGCAACACGCCGAGCCCGGGCCGCTGTTGAACTGGGGCTGCCTGATGTTGCTGGTGGTCTTCGGCGGCCTGGCGACGATGCTGTACGGCCTGGGAGTGCTGATCTTCGGCGACACCCCGGCCTCGTCCGCCATCACCGTCCTCCTCGCGGGGCTGGCCGCCTCGGTCCTGGGTGTCGCCGTCATCAAGCGATTCCCCAATGCCGTGCAGATGAAGGGATACGCCCCGTCGGCACGCGTCACCCGCCTGGCGGCCGAGCGTTCGCTGGGCGAGCACGTCTTCACCCGCAAGAACACCAGCCCGCTGGAGATCGTGGCCGGCACAGTGACCATCGGCGCTGTGATCGTGGGAGCCCTGTGGGGCGTGAACTGGGTTCTCGGCGAGACCGGGAGCGACATCCCCGGCCTGAAGAAGCTGGTGACCACGGTGGTGCTCTGTCTGCTCGCGGCGCTCGTCCTGGTGATCATCGCGCTTCCGGTGCTGTTGTGGAGAATGCCCAAGGGATTCGTTCGCACGCATCTGTACGCGGGCGGGCTGGTGTACACCTCCTACGGCCGCCCTCGCGCCGTCACCTGGGACGACGTCGACCGCCTAGTGCTCTCACGACAGGCCCACGGGGCCAATCTCTTCGGCGGCAAGGTGGTCGCCTACCACGTGATCACCCGTGACGGGCACCGGCTGCGCATCGACGCCCATCCCAGCCTGGAATCCGATCCACTGGGTGAGCACATACTGAACGCCGTACGCCTGCGCCAGCGCCCGGTACTGGAGGGTGGCCCGGCGGCGGGCGACCCCGGTCACCGGCGGATCTAGGAGTAACTGCGCGCGGTGGAGAGGCGCCGGCGCTCCCCGATCACCGCGCCGGCCATTCAGGGTGTGTTCGGGGATGCCGGGTGCGCCGGGGCGTGCGTTGTCGATCGGCTACGAACCGGTGAATCTCAACGAGACGGGAGGCCCTGGAAGGGAAGGAACCCGGCAACCCGGCGCAGTACAGACCCACCGATTCCCGCAGAAGACGCCTTTCCGGCGAATTGCTCCTTGATCGCGCGGGCCGGCTCCTGGGATTTTCCAGAAACCGGCCAACACCAGAATCACACGCTCAGGAGCGGAACAGCGGCTCGGCCGGGTAGCGGGGACAGCACTCCGGACGGGGATGCCACCGATGCCGGTCGGCGGCATCCCCGGTGGTCCAGGGCTACAAGTGCCTGCGAGCCGGGCGTCGGCAAGACGGGTCGCGCAGGCGAGGAAGGCGTAATCTCAGTACGTCAGCGTCCAGGAGTTGATGGTGCCGGAACTCCCCACCCACAGGTCTTCGACCCTCAGCTTCCATGTGCCGCCGGCCGGGGAACCGCTCGCATCCACCGTGTACGTCTCTCGCAGCGTGCCGCCGGGATCGGCGCCGTTGACCTCATACAGCACGTACACCTTGCCGTTCGGGTCGACGAGCTCGACCTGCACGTCGCCGAACCAGCCGTGGGTGACGTCCACGGAGACCCGCAGCGCCTTGGGGGCGTTGCCGGAGACACCGGACACCGGGATCAGCGACTGGACGGAGCCCGGGTCGGGCACGGTGTACGTGGTCTGGTTCTCGAACGACGGGAACGTCAGGGACCACGAGTTGAGGGTGCCGGTACTGCCCACCCACTGATCGTCGACCCTCAGTTTCCAGGTGCCGCCGGCCGGGGAACCGCTCGCATCCACCGTGTACGTCTTGTTCAACGTGCCGGAGGGTTCGATCCCGGTCTCGTTGACCGCTTTCAACGCGTACACCTTGCCGTCCGGGCCGAGGAGATCGAGCTGCACGTCACCGAGCCAGCCGTGGGTGAGGTTCACCGCGACCTGCAGCGCGCCCGGCGCGTAGCCGGAGACGCCGGAGACCGCGATGTCGGAGGTGAGCGTGCCGGGGTCGGGGATCGGGAAGGCACCGGACCTCTCGAACGCCGTGGGGAACGTCAGGGACCAGGAGTCGAGGGTGCCGGTATTGCCCACCCACTGGTCCTCGACCTCCAGCAGCCAGGTGCCCTCGGCCGGGGAACCGCTCGCGTCCACCGTGTACGTCCTGTTCAACGTGCCGCCGGAGTCGGTGTCGTTGGGCAGTTTCAGCGTGTACTCCCTGCCGTTCGGGTCGATGAGGTCGACCTGTACGTCACCGAGCCAGCCGTGCTTGACGAGCACCGAGACCCGCAGCGCCTCGGGGGCGTTGCCGGAGACACCGGACACCGTGATCGGTGAATGGACCGATCCCGGGTCGGGGATGCCGAGGACGGTGTCGTTGATGATCCTGGACGGACGGGGCTTCGCCACCGGATCGGGGTCGGGGGCCGAATCGCCGATCGCCTTCCCGACGTCGATACGCGGGGTGCTGGCACCGGTGTACGTGAGGGTCTTGCCCGTGGCCTCCAGGAGCGATTCGAGAGACGCGATGCTTTTCGCGGGGAACGCCTGCCGGAGGAGCGAGAGGGCGCCGGCCACGTGCGGGGCGGCCATGGACGTTCCGTTCTTGGCGGAGTAACCGCCGCCCGCGACGGAAGAGGTGATGCCGGTGCCGGGTGCGAGGACGTCGAGCAGCGGGCCGCGGTTGGTGAAGGCGGACAGTTGATCGTCGTCGGTCGTGGCGCCCACTGTGACAGCGGAGGAGATACAGGCGGGTGAGCTGACCGCGTCGGTGTTCCCGTTGTTCCCGGCCGCGACCACGGTGGCGACACCGGCGTCGAGCAGGCCGTCGATCACCACCTTGCGTGGGTCGTCCTCGCAGGCGCTGGTGTACCGGCCGCCGCCGAGGCTGAGGTTGGCCGCGACGAGCGGGATTCCGGACTGCGCGAGTTGCTGTACTTTCTCGAGCGCCGAGAGCTGGGCGCTCGCGAAGCTCAGGACGCACGGCGCGGCGCCCGCCCCGCAGTAGTCCTCCGAGGAGAACTTGCTGAAGATCTGGATGGCGACGATGTCCGCACCGGGAGCGACACCGCGAGCGGGTGCTCCGGCGATGCCCTTGCCGTTGCCCGCGGCGATGCCGGCCACATGGGTCCCGTGGTCGCATCCGGCGATGGTCGCGCACGGCCCGGTCTCGGAGTCGGCCGTGCCGGTGCCCTCCTGCTCCGCGGTGCCGTCGGGGCACAGACTGGTGGCGGAGTAGTCGGCGTCGATCGGTGAGAAGCACGCCTCGGCGACGACCCGCCCCTTGAGGAACGGGTGTTGGGTGGCCACCCCCGTGTCCAGGACGGCGATCGCCGTGCCCGCACCGGTCAGGCCCGCTGCCGCGGGCGCGTCCGCGCCGATGAGGGGGACGCTCTGGTCCAGTGACGGCGGCACCGGGATGTCCTCGGTGACGCTGATGACATTGCTCTGGGCGGCCAGTTCGTCCAGGCCTGCCTTGTCCACCTTGACCGTGACCAGCGGCAGGGTGTCGAAGCTCTGGAGTGTCTTGCCGGCCCCGGCCGCGGCGGACAGGTCAGCACGCTGCTTGGTGAGGACGTTGACGCGGACTTTCGCTCCGTTCGCGGTCTTGTCGTAGAGCGGTGGATCGATGGCGCCGGAGGTGGCCTCCATGGCTGTCACGGGGTCCGGTGGCGCGGACGCCTGGGCCGGTATCGCAGCGCCGAGGGAGATGGCCGTCATCAAGGTGACGACTGTCATCCGGCTCGTTCTCTTCATAATGCCTCGGTGTGCCGGGGGCTTGTCTCGGATCGGCCCGTGGGGAGGCGGACGCGACTCAGCCCGGAGCGATGTGTGGGGAGCAGCGGCGTGGTGCTGAGATGTGCGGTACGGGCCTGCGGGGGGGGGAGGGCCGGGCGGCGAGCGGTCCGCATCACCCGGCCCTGACGTGCCCGTCGGGATCATCGGTCGTGATGTCGCGCTGCGCGGCCTGAAGTGGGCGCCGCTGCCGCCGTCAGGTCGCGTTGGCGCCGTTCTTCGGGTTGCCCGCCAGACCCACGGCCTTGTAGTAGGTGTAGGCGATGCTGAGGCACGAGCCCTGTCTCCAGATGGAGTACGCCTTGCAGACGTACGCCTTCAGCACGGCGTAGAAGGTGGAGTCGACGTTCGCCTTCTGGCTGCGGTCAAGGTAGTACTTGTATCCCTTGTAGGTGTTGCCGATCAGGCCATAGCCGTAGTCGTGCATGTCGCACGCGGGTCGGAAGTCGAAACCTTGCGGACGGCTGATGTTGGGGCCGGGGGTGCTGCAACCGTCGTTGTTGATGCCCACGACCCGGTGGTTGCTCTTCGTGGTCTTGAACCACGGCTGGTGCCAGCCGTAGTGCGCGGCCCACGCGGCGCAGCCGGTCTTGAGGTACAGCAGCCAGTCCACCGCGCTGGCGCACTGGCGGGGATAGGCCTGCGGGTCGGTGATCTCGCCGTTGACGAAGTCCGTCGCGGGCGGGGCGGTGGCGGCACCGTCGGAGATGCCGGCCGCACCCGTGAGGGGCGACTCCGCGGTGGGCGGCGCGGGGCCGACAGGCTCGACGTCCGGGGCGGCCGAGTCGGCCGTGAACGACAGGTCCCAGTCGCCGTTCGACGGCGAGCTGACGTCGGAGACGCGTCCGATGGAGTCGTAGGCGTACGAGGAGACCAGTTCGGTCCCCTCGACCGGGTTGGTGACCGAACGCAGCAGGCCTGACGTGTCGTAGGAGTACCGTGCGAGCGTCTGCGTCGTCGCACCGGTGGTGACGCTGATCTCCTTGGCCCGGCCCTCGAACGCACCGAGGGTCGTCCCGGTGGCCGTGGTGGCGGTCGAGTAGCTCACCTGGAGCGACCGTGCCGGTGTCTCTCCGACGGTGGCCTCCGTGACGGTGGAGACCCGGCCCTGGGTGTCGTAGCCGACGGTGGTGAGGCTGCTGTCGGCAGCGGTGCCGACGGCGGTGACGCGCCAGGTGTCGGCACCCGGGACGACCTGCTTCCAGGTGTAGGTGGGGGTCAGCTTGTCGATGCCGACGGAGGCGTCGGCGTCGGTGTCGGCGGACTGGTCCGCGTCCGCGGCCGACGCGGCCACGCTGACGCTCTCGACGGCCGTGGACACCCACGTGCCGGTCGCCTCGTCGAACCTGGTGGTCTCGGTGAGCGTGTCGCCCTCGGCGGTCGCGTACTTGCGGACGCCGCCACCGCTCGGGTAGTCGACGCTGCTCTTCAGGGTGTAGGTGACCGGGACGTTCGTGGTGAGGTCGGTGACGACGACGGAGCCGGCCTTCTGTTCCAGCTTGCGGTTGAGCCGGCCGCCGACGAACTCGGCTTCCCAGCCGGGCCCGAAGACACCCATGTCCGCGCGGGACGCGGGTGCGGACTCCGGTTTGGCGACATCGCCCGGCAGGGCACTGACCGTGTGGCTGCGGCTCATGAGGCCTTCGGCCACATCGGTCTCGTAGATCTTGAAGGAGTTGTCCGCTGTCGAGTACAGACCGGGGCCGACCTGCTGGATCTCGCCGTCCGCCAGCGGTGGATCGACGGTAGTGGCCGTCCCGGCGAGCGTTGCGTCCGTGGGGGCCACCCCCGCCATCGCCTGCGGTGAAAGCAGCAGGGATAAGGACAATGCGGTTAACACGGGCAGCGCAATTCTGCGCACGAGTTCCCCCTTATGCCGGAATTATGGAATACCCTTTTATGGAACCGCACGGAGATTAGGTCACGCCTGATCTCCCGCACAAGACCCGGAAAACGGAAGGTATACACCCGTTTTCGCGCGGCAGAAAAAGGCCGACCAGCTACTTCCCTGGCGCCGCCGCACATGATTACGCGTACTCGTGCGGGATGGAGTGCGCGGACCGGAGAATACGCGCATGACGCGTATTCCCGCCTCGCTCGGTGCTTTCGCGCATCGCAAGCGCGTCCTTGCGGCTGCCACCCTATAAGCGTTGTCCCGTAAATGATCTACTACGCGCTCGTTGACCTGCCCGCTTCTTCGTCACCCGGCGAGGGTGAGGCTGTGCAGGCGGGCGATGCCGAGCATGGCGTGGTGTACGCCGTCTCCCTTGAGGCGGCAGTCACGGAGGATCTTCCAGGTCTTCATGCGGGCGAAGGCGTGCTCGACGCGGGCGCGGACTTTGCGGTGGGAGGCATTGTGTTTCTGTTTCCAGGCCGGGAGTTCGGCCTGGCCGGGTTCGCGGCGGTGTGGGATGACCAGGCTGGTGCCCCGGTAGCCGCCGTCGGCGATCACTGTGGTTCTGCCGACGGCGGCCTTGGCACCGGAGAGCTCCGATGCCTCGCAGTCGTTGCGGTTACCGGGCAGTGTCCGGCAGCCGGTGACGACGAGCCGGGTGTGTCCGCGGGATGCCCCTGATCGAACGTCCCGAAGAAGCACTGGACTGCCTGTCCGGATCGCGCCTGGACCAACTGTTCATCGGCACCGGCGAGTTCGCCGCCCCGAACTCACCGCCCTGTACCAAGCCGCCAAGCGCATCTGGTGGTGGACATGACCTCCTCCGGCCGTCTGCCGGCCGACCCGGAGTACATCAACGCCAACGTCAGTCGTCCTGGACGGGCGTCACAGCCCGTCGATCCGGCAGCTTGCTCTGCTCGGCCACACGGACGGCACGCTCACCCTCGAAGAGATCGCCGACCGGTGCGACTGGGGTCCCGGCACTGCCGTCGATACAGGGTGGAACTGAGACGACGCGGCCCGCTCAGCCGGCAGTGACCGCCACAGCCCCTGCACCCGCTCCTTCCACTGCGGCAGTACGAACCCGATCTCCGATGCCTCGCCGATGCACCAGGTCGTGCCCGGCCAGGTATGGCCCACCTCCGTCCAGGCGGTGCCGAGCCGACCCGCTTCCCGTCCCTCCTCGCGGGGCCGGCTCCTTGACACCGCGGCGCCTTTTTGGCCTTCTCGGCCCTCGTTCATAGTCGGCGCCATGAACTATGACGAAGACGCAGTGGTGGCCGGAGGCGGCCCGGTCGGGCTGATGCTGGCCTGCGAGCTGCGGCTCGGAGGCGCGCGGGTGGCCGTCCTGGAACGCCTCGCCGAAGTGGACCCGACGATCAAGGGCGGGGCGATCACCACGCCCAGCGCCGAGGCACTTTACCGCCGGGGCATGCTGCCCGCGCTGGCCGAGGTGCAGCGGCAGGCGATGGAACGCTTCCAGGCATTCGTCCGCGAACGAAACGGCGGGGGCGCAGGCGGGGCCGCGGGCCAAGGGCTCGGTTACGTCGGGCACTTCGCCGGGATCATGCTGCGCGCCGACCTGGTCGACCGTACGGAGCCGGGCCTCGGCGACGCCGGACCCGCAGCCGAGATCGCTTTCGTCGCGCAGCAGGACATCGAGCGGCTGCTCGGCGAGCGGGCGGACGAACTCGGCGTCGACGTGCGCCGGGGAGTGGAGCTGACCGGATTCGACGCGGACGACGGGGCCGTCACGGTGCGGACCAGCCACGGGGCCATACGCGCCGGCTGGCTCGTGGGCTGTGACGGCGGCCGCAGCACGGTCCGCAAGCTCGCGGGGTTCGCGTTCCCCGGCACGGACCCGGAGATCACCTGTCACCAGGCGGTCGTGGAGATGACCGGCGCCGAGGACCTGGCGGTCGGCTGGGCCGCCACGGACACCGGGGTCTACGCCCACGGACCGATGCCGGGCCGCATCGTCACCGTGGAGTTCGACGGCCCGCCGGCCGACCGGGACGCGCCGGTCACCGCGGAGGACCTCCAGGCGAGGCTGCGCCGCGTCTCCGGCGTGGACGTCACGATCACCGGAGTGCAGACCGCAACCCGCTTCACCGACCACGCCCGCCAGGTCACCGAGTACCGCAAGGGCCGGGTGCTGCTGGCGGGCGACGCGGCGCACGTGCACTCCGCGTTCGGCAGCCAAGGGCTGAGCCTGGGGATCGGGGACGCCATGAACCTCGGCTGGAAGCTCGCCGCGGTGATCGGCGGCCGGGCGCCGGAAGGGCTGCTGGACACCTACACCGCCGAACGGCACCCGGTCGGCGCGGGGATTCTCGACTGGACCCGTTCCCAGGTCGCGGCCATGCGCCCGGACCCGCAGTCCCGGGCCCTGCGCGAGATCGTCAGCGGCCTGGCGGAGACGGTCGCGGGCACCACGTACCTCACCGCGCGGCTCAACAGCGCCGGGGTGCGCTACGAGCTGCCGGGCGAGCACGCGCTGACCGGCCGCAGCGCCCCGGACCTCGAACTCGCCGACGGCAGTCGCCTCGCGGACCACCTCCACGCCGGCCGGGCGCTCCTGCTCGACCTCACCGACGACCCGCACCTCCGGGCCCTCGCGGCGAGGTATGCCGGCCGCGTCGACGTCCTGAGGCTCGGCTGCCCGTCCCGCCCGGAACTTGCCGCGGTCCTCGTCCGTCCGGACGGCTTCACGGCCTGGGCGGCGGACGCGGGAGCGCAGTGGCCGGCGTCGACGCCGGCGTCGGCGGCCGGGCTGGCGGAGGCGCTGGAGGAGTGGTTCGGACTGCCGGAGGGCGCGGTGACGCCTGGCTGATCCCCAACTCACTCTGCTGACTGACCGCGGGCGCAGCCACTGTTCGCTTCTGTTGAAAAGCCTTGCTTTTCGTCAAGAGATCCCTGTTGACGTGTCCGCGGCACGCTCCTACTTTCGGCAGAAAGCGCTTGCTGACCAACCGGGACTCCATTCGCTCAGTACAGCGCCCCGCAAGAGACCCTCTTCGTCATGCCTGTACGCAGATAGAGAAAGGGCTCTCCCACATGCGATTACACAGACACCGCGTGTCACGAGCAGCGGCGATGACCACGGCGCTGCTCGCCGCCTTCCTGTTCTCCGCATCTCCGACACCAGCCGCCACGCCTCGTACCGCCCCCTCCCCGTCCCCCTCCCCCTCGGCTTCCGCCGTGATCGCCGACGGCTTCGCCTCGGTCGACGCGCTCGGGCAGAACGGCACCACCGGTGGGGCCGGAGGGCCGGTGGTCACCGCTTCCACCACCGCGCAGTTCCTGGACTACATCTCCCGGCCCGGGCCCTTGATCGTCCAGGTCAGCGGCACGATCGCACTGCCCACCGGGTCCAGCGACGGCATGCACCCCGTCGCCTCCGACAAGACCATCGTCGGTCTGGGCAGCACCGCGCGGCTGACCGGCGGCGGGCTGCACATCGGTCTCCCGGTGCGTGAGGACGTCACCGCCCCGCCCGCTGACGCGGTGCACAACATCATCATCCGCAACCTGTCGCTCGACGGGGCCACGGACGACCTGATCAACATCCAGATGTTCTCGCACCACATCTGGATCGACCACAACGACTTCTCCAACGGGGACGACGGCGCCGTGGACATCAAGCGGGGCTCGGACTTCGTCACCGTGTCCTGGAACCGCTTCCACGACCACGACAAGACCCTGCTCCTGGGGCACGACGACGACAACGCCGCACAGGACCGCGGGCGGCTGCGCGTCACCTACCACCACAACTACTTCGACGCCTCCGACCAGCGCAATCCGCGGGTCCGGTTCGCCGAGCCGGTGCACGTCTACAACAACTACTACCGGGACAACAGTTACGGCGTCGCCTCCGCCATGGACGCCGGAGTGGTGCTGGAGGACAACTACTTCCACAGCGTCAACAACCCCGCCCGCGTGGACTTCAGCGGCGACCTCGGCCGCCTGGTCGCACGCGACAACGTCCTCGTCGAGTGCAACCACGCCATCGAGACCCGGGGTTCGGTCGTCGACCCGCGTACGTACTACGCCTACGCCCCGCACCGGGCGGCCGACATCCCTGCCGTGGTCCCGGCCGGAGCCGGCGTCGGGAAGATCTGAGGAGACGAGACGACGATGAGGAATTTCCCCTCCGTCACCCGGCGCGGGCTGCTCGCGGGCAGCGCCGCGACCGTGGCCGCCGCCACCCTGCCGGCCATCGGCCCGGCCCCGCAGGCCCGGGCCGCCGCCTCCCCGGCCCAGCCGGCCGCCGCGGCGGCCGCGCAGCCCGCCGACGGCTTCGCGTCCGTGCCCGCACTGGGTCTGTCCGGCACCACCGGCGGCGCCGGCGGCCCCGTGGTCACCGTCACCGACGCCGAGACGTTCCTGGACTACTGCGACCGTGACGAGCCCTACGTCATCCAGGTCTCGGGCACCCTGCGCATCACCAGCAAGCAGGGGGTGCGCTCCAACAAGACGATCCTCGGACTGGGCACCGACGCGGAGATCACCGGCGGCGGACTCGACATGTACCGCAGACAGAATGTGATCATAAGGAACCTGCGGTTCACGGACGCCGAGGACGACTCGATCAGCATCCAGCAGTCCTCGCACCACATCTGGATCGACCACTGCACCTTCAGCACGGGCGCGGACGGCCTGATCGACATCGTGCGCGGCGCGGACTACGTCACCGTCTCCTGGAACCACTTCCGCGACCACAGCAAGACCATGCTGATCGGCCACTCGGACGCCAACGGCAGCCAGGACCGCGGCAGGCTGCGGGTGAGCTTCCACCACAACTTCTTCGACGGCACGGCCCAGCGCCACCCCCGTGTCCGCTTCGGCGAGCCCGTGCACGTCTACAACAACTACTACCGGAACAACACCCTCTACGGCGTGGCGTCGACCGAGGACGCGGGCGTGCTCGTGGAGGGCAACTACTTCGAGAAGGTCGCCCACCCGATCTACTCCGGCTACGACGAGAGCGGACCCGGCCGGGTGATCGAACGCGACAACGTCTACGTGAACTGCGGCAAGCCCGAGACGCTCGGCACGGTCATCGAACCACGCGTCTTCTACGCGTACACCCTCGACGCCCCCGCGAGCCTGCCCGTCACCGTTCCCGCCGGTGCCGGAGCCGGCCGGATCTGAAGGAGCCTCCCGTGACCGAAGTTCCCCCCAGAATTCCCCCCGTCACCCGCCGGAGCCTGCTGGCGGGCACCGCCGCGACCGTGGCCGCCGCCTCCCTGACCGTCGGCGCGGCCCCGCGCGCCCGGGCCGTCGCCTCCCAGGTCCAGCGCGCCGCCGCGGTGGCCGCGCAGAGCGCCGACGGCTTCGCGTCCGTCAGCGCGCTCGACCTGAACGGCACCACGGGCGGTGTCGCCGGGCCGACCGTGACGGTGACCACCGGCGCACAGCTCGCCGACTACGCCGGCCGCAACTCGCCGTACGTCATCCTCGTCTCCGGCCGCCTCCAGCTCGGCGGCATGATCACCGTGGTGGCGGACAAGTCGATCCTCGGCGTCGGCTCCACCGCCGAGATCACCGGCGGCGGACTCCAGCTCGGCTCCACGACCAGGCCCGGCAACAACGTCATCATCCGCAATCTCCGCTTCACTCGGGCCTCGGACGACTCCGTCAGCGTCACCAACCGCGCCCACCACGTGTGGATCGACCACTGCGACTTCTCGCAGGGCTATGACGGACTGCTCGACATCAAGCGGGAGTCGGACTACGTCACCGTCTCCTGGAACCACTTCCACGACCACAGCAAGACGTGCCTGCTCGGCCACAGCGACAGCTACACCGCCGACCGGGGCAAACTGCGCGTGACGTACCACCACAACTTCTTCGACGGCACCGACCAGCGCCACCCCCGTGTCCGGTTCGCCGAGCCGGTGCACGTCTACAACAACCACTACCGGAACAACCGGCTCTACGGCGTGGCCTCCACGGAGAACGCGGGCGTGCTCGTGGAGGGCAACTACTTCGAGAACGTCGCCCACCCGATCTACTCCGGCTACGACGACAGCGGACCCGGCCGGGTGGTCGAACGCGACAACCTGTACGTCAACTCCGGGGCGCCGCAGACCCTGGGCACGGTGATCGAGCCGCGCACCTACTACGCGTACACGCTCGACGCCCCGTCGACCGTCCCCACCACCGTTGCGGCCGGCGTCGGCGTCGGCAGGATCGCCTGAGCCCCGGAGGCCTGGATGCACCGCTCACACACCCTGCTCCTCACGGCCCTGGCCGCGCTGTCCGTCACGGCCGCCGCCCCCGCTCCCGCCCCGGCCGTGCCGGCCGCACTGGTCGAGTCGGCGCCCACCGGTTTCGCGAGCGTCGACGCGTGGGGCCAGAACGGCACGACCGGCGGCGCGGGAGGTCCGACCGTGACCGTCTCCACCGCCGCCGACCTCATCGCCGCCATCAAGGCGGAGGGCCCGAGGACCGTACGCGTCAACGGCATGATCACCCTGCCCGCCGGGATGTACGACGTCAGCTCGGACAAGACGATCGTCGGGGTCGGCGCGGCGTCCGGCATCTCCGGCGGCGGCCTGAACATCGGCCTCCCCGCGAGCGACAGCGTGACCTCGCCGCCCGCGAACGCCGTGCACAACGTGATCATCCGCAACCTGACGTTCAAGAACGCCAGTGACGACTCCATCAACGTCCAGATGTTCTCGCACCACATCTGGATCGATCACAACGACCTGTCCGCCGGCTACGACGGCCTGATCGACATCAAGCGGGGATCCAGCTACATCACCGTGTCCTGGAACCACACCCACCACCACACCAAGAACATGCTGCTGGGCCACTCCGACAAGAACGGAGCCCAGGACATCGGCCGGCTGAAGGTGACCTACCACCACAACTGGTACGACCGCACCCCGCAGCGCAATCCGCGCACCCGCTTCGGCGACCCGGTGCACATCTACAACAACTACTTCCTCGACAACAGCGACACCGGCCCGGCCTGCAACGCGGACTCCGGCTGCTTCGTCGAGGGCAACTACTTCGACGACGTCGAAGAGCCCATGACCAACAGCTACTCGGGCCCGGAGGGCAACCTCGTCGAACGCAACAACGTCTTCGTCGGTGACACCGGCGAACCCGTCACGGGCGGAAGCGTCGAAGACCCGGCGGACTACTACGACTACGTGGTCGACGATCCGCAGGCGGTCAAGGACACCGTGATGCGCGGGGCCGGTCCGGGCACCATCGGCCTGTGACGATCGGCGCGCAGCCGGCAGGCACGCCCTGCTGAGCGGCCGCGCCACTGCCATGTTCCGTCCGGGGCGGGGGGGGGGGGGGGCGGGCCCGCCGGGCCGGCCCCCCCCCCCCCCCCCGGCACGGGGGTGAGGCCCGGGGGCGCGGGGAGGG